>CAYMBZ010000021.1:0-23083 GCA_964388835.1 uncultured Lachnospiraceae bacterium | reverse complement strand
GGGGTTTACCGAGCTTGCCAAAAAATTCAAAATGGTAGCAAAAATAGAAAAGGAGCACGAGGAACGGTACAGACGCCTGATTGACAACGTTGATATGCAAAAGGTATTTGAAAAGGCCGGTGAGGCAATGTGGGAATGTCGCGTATGCGGACACATTACCGTTGGTAAAAAAGCTCCCGAGATATGCCCTGTATGCCGCCATTCCAAAAGCTATTTTGAAATACGTGCCGAAAATTATTGACAAAGTAAAACGCGCTGATTAATGGATTTTCAGCGCGTTTTAGCTTTATAATTATTCTTCTTCAAGAATTGCCTCGTTATATTTGGAAATAATAGCCTCTTCAAGCATCTCCCTCATTTGAGAATTTATAGGATGTGCAATATCCTTAAACTCATTTTCAGGAGTTCTTCTTGACGGCATTGCCGTAAATAATTTTTCCTGTCCCTCTATAACCTTTATGTCATGTACAACGAATGCATTGTCAAAAGTAACAGAAACAACCGCCTTCATTTTCCCTTCGCTCGCAACCTTCTTAACTCTGATGTCTGTAATTTCCACAGAACTCACCACCTTCCAACGCTATAGTATAGCAGTATTGGTGTAATATCCAAGATGTTCGACCCATTCGAAGTTATTATACACATATATATTATATATGTCAACATATTAAATAGCACTTTTGATGTTTTTTGTGTATTTTCAACAAAACGAACGTCTGTTTTTTGATTCAGGAAGTATAATATATTTCGTTTCTTTTACAAATATCCGAAACTTATTTTATTTTAACCGAAAATGGTATATAATTACAGATGTAATAAAATGTCGTATTATTCGCTGAAACTCGGAAAGGAATGAAAATAATGACAAGCTTTGATTTAAGCAGTCTTGATAAAAAGACACATATACATTTTATAGGTATCGGAGGTATCAGTATGAGCGGACTTGCTCAAATTATGCTTCAAAACGGATACAGTGTTTCCGGTTCCGACCGCGCGGAAACCCACATTACCGATAAACTAAAAAAATTAGGTGCGAGAATTGATATCGGTCATGATAAAAATAACATAAAAGATGCCGCAATCGTGGTATATACCGCAGCAGTTCACGATGACAATCCCGAAATGACGGCGGCGAAGGAAGAAAAAATCCCACTTTTAAGCAGAGCTGCATTTTTGGGCGCTATCATGAAAACTTACAAAAATGCCGCGGGAATTGCCGGAACGCACGGAAAAACCACGACAACCTCTATGCTCACACACGCACTTTTGGCATCCGGGCTTGACCCTACGGTAAGCGTCGGCGGTGAGCTTGACATAATCGGCGGAAACATAAGAACGGGAAATTCGGATATTTTTGTTACTGAAGCCTGTGAATACACAAACAGCTTCTTGCACTTTTTCCCCACCGTTGCGGTTATAACCAACATCGATGCCGACCATCTTGACTTTTTCTCGGGGATAGATGAAATAATCGAAAGTTTCAGAAAATATGCCATGCTTACAAAAGGCAAAGGCTGTGTTGTAGCCTCAGGCTGTGATGAAAATGTGAAAAAAGCACTTGACGACTCAGGGCTTGATATCAAATATTACGGTATCGGCAGCGATTTTGAATATCATGCGGAAAATCTTGCGTATAAAGCCGGATTTGCGAGCTTTGAGGTATGGCACAATAATGATTTTGTATGTAGCCTCTCACTGAATGTACCTGGAGAGCATAACGTTTTAAACGCACTTGCGGTTATTGTGGTATGTGATGTATGGAATGCGGATATTGCTCTTGCAAAGAAAGGCATTGAGGAATTCTCGGGAGCACACAGACGTTTTGAGAAAAAGGGAGAATACGGCGGCGCACTCATAATAGATGACTACGCACACCACCCTACCGAAATTCGCGCAACACTTCAATCTGCCGAAAAATTTGATTATAACAGGCTTTGGTGCGTATTCCAACCTCACACATATTCCAGAACGCGTGCGCTTTGGGAGGAATTCTGCAAGAGCTTTGATAACGTGGATGAGTTGATAGTCGCCCCGATTTATGCCGCACGTGAGCTTCCGGACGGCATTACCGATTCCGAAAACCTCGCGCTGGATATAAAAAAACGTGGCGTAAAGGTAAGATACGCGGACAGTTTTGACGAAATCGAACAGATTCTGAAAAACGAAATACAAAAAGATGATCTAGTTTTCACCATGGGAGCGGGAAATATTGTTGACATTGCGGATTCTTTGTGTAAATAGCAAATCTTGCAAAAAACAAAAAAGCACAATACCGATTTAGCATGAATAGCAAATCGTTAGATTTTACTCTAACTTTTATTGTTCTGCTTCTTGTTCGGCATTGTGCTTTTTCAATTAATTTAATTTCTCTATGCTTACAACTTTTCCGCTTGAATTAACATACTTTGTTGTCATAGACATTGTGCTTCCGACCGAAAGCTCAATATTGTCCCCCACAAAATATCCGCTGTCGGATTCATTTCCCTCAGCATTTACCGTTATCAGCGCGGTGTATTTTTCCGGCTTTTCCGCAAAAACCGTTCTTCCGTCAGCTGTTATGGATTGAACCTCCATAGGCTCGTACTCAACATTCGTAATTTTTCCCACAACGCTGTTTCCCTTAATATCGGTAACAATTCCTTTTTTATTGAGAGCTTCGATTGTGTACATCCTTATATCCTCAATCTCAACAACATAGGAAAACAGTATTTTTTCACGTACATTCTTCGCGGCGGAAGTGACAAAACGTGCACTTATTCCTACTATTGCCGCTATAATCGCCAAAATAACAAATAAGTCGATTATACTGATTTTTTTGAAAAGTTTACCGTTTTTATCCATTATCATCTTACTCCGCCTCCTTTGTACTTTCTTCAAGCTCAATCACGTAACCTTTTACGGCATATCCTTTTCCTCTCACCGGCATAGCGGCACCTACACGAATCGGAACATCTCCGTTTTTAATTTGCGTATCCGAAACATTGGCATCGCATTTTAAGTAAATTTTAATATCGCTCTTACCCTCAACCTCGTGGGTTACGTAACTGCCCTTAGTTTCAGAATATTCCGACTCCAGGCAAGGCTCCTCCTCAACACCTAAAACCGTTGCATATGCTTCTTCGGAAAAGCTAATTGAAACTTTTTCCCCCTCGGTTATTATATTCTTTATGCCCTCATCAACCTTGGTGGCAAGAACGGTTAAATAGACTTCCTGCTTTTCCGCCGATGTGTCGCCATCGGATAACAAAAGAACTCCCGCCGCACAAACGATTATTGCCGCAAGGACTATCAGCGCATCAATTAAGGTAAAACGCATTTTTTTCATTTTTCGCCGCCTCCCATTACTTTCATATATATTTCTTCGGTATTTCGTGTCATGGCTTGTGCCGTAAAAGTTTCGTTAAAAATTTTTCTGCTTCCCTCAGATAGCTTTTGATAGAGCGCATCATCCTTTAAAAGCTTGCCTATCCCATTGGCAAGAGCAAAGGAATCTTGTTTTGGTACTACAAATCCGTTTATGCCGGATTTTATAACACCTGGATTTCCGCCGAAATCCGAAACCACCGACGGAATTCCGAGACTCATTCCCTCAAGCAGTGCAAGGCTCGTTGCTTCGGTTCCGAAAGATGCATTTGCCTGAATATCGGTTATATTCATGAGCTTGTCCACATCGGTTATAAATCCCGTAAAAATAATATCCTTTTCACGACCTAATTTTTTAACTTTTTCCTTAAGATGTTCTTCATATGAACCGGTTCCGGCTATAATAAATTTTGCATTATATCCCTTTTCGAGCAAGATATGTGCCGCTTCGATAAAATAGTCGTGCCCCTTTATATCTTCAAGGCGTGCAACAATAGATATAACCTTTTCGCCGTCCGAAACACCGAAACGTTTTTTAATTTCAGCCTTATCCTCGCACGGCACAAGTGGGTAAACACCGTTTAAAATTACATCAATTTTCTTTTCGCTTACGCCGGTTGCGGTAAGGTTATCCTTTGCCGCTTCCGCAACAGCGATGATTCTGTCGGAAAAATAGTTGTTTATCAACCCGTTAAGTTTCTTTCCTATACCCCGTGAAATCCTTTTCGGCGGCGGAAATACAGAATGGCGGGTGTATACCACCTTACAGCCGCATAATTTTGCCGCAATCCTCGCGGACATACTTGCATGTGTATGAACAACGTCCGGCTTTTCTTCCTTAAAAATTTTCTTAAGGCTTGATACAGCAGAAAAATCCAAAGATTTATCCGCGATTCCATCAGCTTCAATTACTCTTACCCCCAGCTCTTTTACCTGCGGGGTCAAAAGGCTGTTTTCTGGCAAAACAGCAACAACATCAAACTTGCTTCGGTCAAATTCCTTAAGCAGTGTTAAAAGGCATTTTCCCGCGCCGCCGATATTTGTATCGGTTGATACTTCAATTACTTTCATACATCCTGTCCTTTCTTCTTTGTAAATTTGTACATCGCTCCGCTGATTGCCATTATCATAAAGAACATAGCCATCATTCTGTAATTGTAAAATGTATAGTCAAACATACTCTGCAAAAGAAATCCTATAACTCCGCTTCCGATAGCAAGCGCAATGATACCGTCTGCGGTATTTTTACCGTTTTTACTGTACACAGATGAGATGTTTTTTATGAACAAAATCATTATAACAGCAAATATAATCAGTGCCGCTATACCGCCCTCGGTCAAAAGCTGAAAATAGGTATTATGTGAATGAGGCGCCACTATTGCATTATATGAGTAGAGTGGGTAAACACTTCTGAAAGCGCCTTCGCCCATGCCTATTCCTCCCAGCCAAAAATCTTTTAACATTCTGAAAGTTCCCAACCAGATAAATACTCGGTATGATGTTGAGGAATCCTCAAGATTTCCCACGCTCATCATTCTGTCTGCCATCGTACTTGGGATTACAAATGGCAAAAGCAACAATATTATGGGTAAAAATCCCCATAGCCTGCCGTTATAAAAGGTGACGAAAATCGCCGCCGCAAGAATTAACCCCAACCAGCATCCACGCGATTGTGTAAATACCATACACAGCGCACTTAAGAGAAATATTATGGCATAAAACGCCTTTTCTTTAAACTTTGCTCCTTTTATCATAAATGCGGCAGAAAGCGGAACTATAAGCAAAAGATATTCGCCGAGCACATTGGGATTTTCCATTGTGGAATACGCACGCATGGTCGCCTCCTCAAACATTTCCTCATCAATCCATGCATTTGACGTATTCCATCCGAAAACGTACTGACACACACCGTAAATGCTGACTATTGCCCCGGCAATTACGAACACTTTTAAAATATTGTACACCTGCTCCTTTGTTTCAACAGTATTGATTACCACAAAGTAAAAGCCTAAAAATATCAGGTACATTCCCCATACCATTAAACTTTTGGCGGATGCAAAGGAGAAAATACAGGAAACAAGCATGAAAATCAAGAAAAATCCGATTCCCGTGCCCACGCCGTCCAACTTTAATCTGAAGCTCTTGGTTCTGAAAGCTTTCAAAACCGCCGATAAAAACGTAAGCGCACACAATCCCGCAAGAAGCATTGTAGGCACAAACGGAGCGGCAAATACCGCAAAAAACACGCCCGATACAGGGCAGGCGATTACAACGCACATACCGACAAATGCAAACGGAAGTGCAAATGCCGCCAAAAGAGATGTTACAGAAATCAATCCCATAGCACATCCGCAAACGGTACCCATAACAAGGGCCGCCGTGTTAATGTACTTTTTATCGTATATTTCCCGAGAAAAGATATCTATCCCGGCAGCAGATGTAAAAAATGTTACCACCTTGCTTTCCTCAAAGAAGTCGGTCACATTGAAATTCACCGCCACCAGAAGCATACCAAAAAGTGCAAGAATCACACTCGAAAGCGAAAACTTTAAGCACACAAGCTCATTAGACGCAAGATATGCCAACAGAATGCATCCGCAAAACCGCGTATTGAGCGAAAGTGCGGCGTTGGTAAAACACCTTGCCAAATTTATCAGCACGCTATGCTCCCACATATCCGCCGTGCGCTCCGATATTTTCTTGCCGACAGCATTTACAACATTGAACGGCACGCAAATGACTTTATACAAAATACTGTTTTCCTCCGCACTGAAAAAATGTTCCTTTTTAAGAAAAGTCATAATTATACTTTTTTTCCACCACTCGGAAAAGCAATCGGACGTTTTCAGAATTATTCGGTAAATAATGCTTGATTTGAAAATATTCACAAATCCAGAACAAAATGCAGTAACAGCTGAAAAAATCAAACTGTTCATTCCGTACTTCCCTCCTTCATCAAATTTACAATTATATCAATTTTAAAAATCCAAACCGACAGGGCGTAAAATATAAGCCCCGTTACACCGCTTGCACAGCCTATTACAATTCCGCCAAAAAGCGAAAGCTCAATCTTTGTCATAACCAAATTCCGAACAATTACCATTACAATCCCCATCAGAATCGCGGATATGCAAATCTTAATCAAATCGGCAACATCCGATGCGGAGAAAAGACGATTATAGTACCTTTTCATGCACAGGTAATTTAATACAGCATTTACGCTCGAACCACATGCTGTGGCAAGGGCAAGACCTGCAATTCCGAAACTTTCGGAAAGAGTATATGCTGCCACAATGTTTACAACCATAGAAACAAGTGCATTAATCATAGGCGTTTTTGAATTCTGCATTGAAAAAAATGATTTCGACAAAATTTCATTATATGCCATGCCTATCATTCCCACAGCGTAGCAAGAGAGTGCGGTTCCTGTACGTAGGGTATCGGAGAGCACAAAACCGCCATGCTGATAAAGTATTGCAATAATCGGTTTTGCAAGCACAATAAATACCGCCATTACCGGCAGAATAACAAACGCAATAAGCTTTAGTGATGAAACCATCAGCATTTTTGCCTCTTCCCCTTTTCCCGACACGTTTGCACGCGACATCTTAGGAAAAATAAGATTAGTAACAACAAAGGAAAATACCCCGGTTATCACTATATACAATCGGTTCGCGTATTCAAGTGAAGATACGCCCTTATATATTCCGGAGGCGATACGCGTATTCACAATTGTATAAAGCGGCTGAACCCATGTACTTATCAGCATCGGTAATGCAAGAAGCATCGCTTTTTTTATGTTTTCATCATTAAAATCGATACGCGGGCGGAATTTATACTCAAATCTTTTCAGGGACGGAATTTGAATTACCACCTGAAGTCCCCATGCCGCAAGCATTGTTACCGACAACCCGTAAACACCGAAGCGTTTTCCGAAAAGTGCGAAATACACTATTACCGCAAGATTGGATACAAGGCTCATAATCGCCGGTATGTTGTATTCTCCGAAGGATTGCAGAATCCCCACAAATGAAAATGCAAGTCCTGTAAAAAGTATCATCGGAAACATTATTGATGAAAGCGTGCATGCAAGCTCGTGAGTTGCCGTCTCAAAATCCGGCGCCATAAATGTTATAAGCTTGTCCGAAAATACTATACCGGAAAAAGCGATAATTCCCGAAACAAACAGTACCATTCCGATAAATTTGTTGGCAAAATCCAGAGCGTCGCGTTTGGATTTTTTCTCCAATACCGAATTGAATACAGGAATGAATGCCGCAGAAATAACTCCTCCTATTACAATATCAAAGAGCATAGTAGGTAAACGAGTTGCCGTCATGTAGGCATCCGCTTCAATTCCGGTACCGAAAAATGCGGCAATCAGCATATCGCGTACCAATCCCAGCACCTTTGCCAAAAAGGTTGCTACCGCCATAAAGCCTGCGGTTTTAAGCATTTTTTTCGAATTTTCCATTAAAAACCTCCCCCGTCAAGCAATTTTTTCATCAAGTCTCTATTTTCGCTTGCTTTTTCACGCATAATGCGCATGTTGAATTTCAAGTGAGACTTTATGGTATCATAATCACCGCAGATTTCTTCAAACATATTTCGGAGCGCCTCTGCGGATATTTCTTCAACCTTAATAAATCTGCTTTCTCCCATATATTCCAAAAATCCGTTGATTTTTGGGTCGTACACAATACCTACGGATGGAACATTGCATCCTGCCGAATAAATCAGGGTATGAAGTCTCATACCTACGCAGATATGCGCTTCATTTATTATCGAAAGCATAGATTGCACGCTATAGTTTCCGCCGATTACGATACTTCGATTTTTCATTTTGTTCTTGATTGCCGCAGACAGCGCATAGTCCACCTTATGCTGCATTGGAAGAAATATAGTGAAAAATCCGTATCTGTCGTGGGCATAATCACAAAAATCCGCCATAATCTGCTCGAAATTTTCCGGATTGTTTTTCCATCTTCTTACCGAAACACACAAAATCGGCATATCACGCGGAACGGAATAGCTGTCCAAAATCTTACTTCCCGATATATCCGGCTCCAAAAGAAATGCAGGGTCTGCCGTAAGCTTGATATGGGGCTTTGTTATGCCGATTTGTTCAAGCTCCTTTACGGAATTTTCATCCCTTAAGGTTATCAGGTCAACCTCGTTTAAAACTTTTTTCGTCTTTTCGATATTTTTAAATGATGTAAGCGGTCCGATCCCATTCGCGTACAGCATAATCTTCTTTTTGAAAAATTTTGCCGCGCGTATTACCGTCAGATAGTAAATCAGAGATTTTGTGCTGGTTGCATCCTGAATCAGTGTTCCTCCGCCGGAAATCAGCAAATCACATGCGGAAATTTTCATTAAAGCCATAGCAGCATTGTATCGGTACACCGCATGCACGCCGTAGCTCTTACGCGTCGCATCCGGGTCATTTGAAAGAACAATTATTTCCGCTTTATCGTAAGCAAATCTTATATCATCGATAATTGCCTGCAAGAGTGCATCGTCACCGCTGTTATTAAAGCCGTAATATCCCGAAATAACTATTTTCATGATTTTGCCCCCGTTACAGATTTATATACCTTTTCCGCATCATCCGCCATTCGCTTTACTGAATAATTTTCAATAACAGTTTTTCTGCCGAAGCGTCCCAGCTCCTCACGATCTTCTTCCCAAAGACCGAAAAACGCGCCGATATCCTGAGTAAGCACATCGATATCGGACTCCGCACAGCCGCGGCAACAGAAGTTCGTGGATAATCCGACATCAAGCTTATCCTCGCGGAAAAGCCCTATATATCCCTCGTTCCCCGCAACAATAACAGGCTTTTCACAAGCCATGGCTTCAAGAGCCGCTCTTGAAACGCCTACAAAAAGCTTTGCCGGTGCAATTAATTTGTTGATATCCGTTCTTGCGCCCGCAAGCATTACAGCAACTCTGCCGAGTTTTTTGTTGGCTTCTTCAGCTTCCTTTTTTACGTTTTCAAAGTCATCGCCGCCACCGACGATAACGCATTTCAAATTTTCAACTATACCATCAAGGCGCTCGACAGCCTTGATAAGCTGATGGGCAACCAAGCTTCTGCTTTCGTCCATGCGGCTGACATAAACTATTGTATTGTCATCACTTTCAAGTCCGAATTCTTTCTCTGCCACAGTTTTATCGATATTTTTTGAAAATCTCTCTGTATCTATTCCGTTAACCGTAACGGTAATGTCACTTTCCGGAATTTTGTAGTTGTCCATAAGATATTTTTTAATATCTTCACTTACCGCAAGGGTTTTCTGTCCCCAATCTGTGATATATTTTAAACCGTATTTTGTTGTAAATATCCAGTGCGCCGTAGTTACGTAAGGAAAGTTCATTTTTTTCTGCAGTTTTCCGAGAATAAACGACGGAATACGTGCGTGAGAATGAACCAAATCAATCTTTTCGTCATCAATTATTTTTTTCAGCTCGGAAAATGCTTTCACAACATATTGCGGACGCTTGCTGTGTAGCGGCACGACATAGTGCTTCATTCCACATTCTTCAAGTTCTGAAACATATGCTCCGCCGTTTGATGTAATAACAATATTGTGTCCCCTTCTTTTAAGCTCTTTCGCCAGCTCCGCAACATGAGTTTCGGCACCGCCGATATCAAGTTGCATCAAAGACATTAAAATGTTCATTCTACACTCTCCTTTTTTACTCTTTGCTGTCCACAATCAATGTGACAGGCCCATCGTTTTCCAAAGAAACAAGCATATCCGCACCGAATCTGCCGGTTTCTACCTTCATTTCTTTACTTCTCAAATATTCAACAAAGCTGTTATACATTTTTTCGGCATATTCCGGGTTTCCCGCCGACGAAAAATTCGGTCGTCTGCCCTTTTTGCAGTTCCCGTACAAAGTAAACTGACTCACAACAAGCACTTCACCACCGATATCCTCAAGCGAAAGATTCATCTTATCGTTTTCATCGGAAAATATCCTAAGTCCGGAAATTTTGTCCGCAAGCCATTTCATATCCTCCTCGGTATCATCATCGCACACCCCAAGAAGAACCAGCAAACCGCCGGCAATTTCTCCTGCAATAATTCCGCTAATTTCAACTTTTGCGTGTTTTACGCGCTGAACAACACTTCTCATTGAAGCTCCTCCCATATTCCGTAAAGCTCTTCCAGCTCTGCATTTTTTTCGTCAAGCTCGCGTGAAAGCTCTGTCGCCTTTTCGTAATCCGCGCCACATTCCATAAGGCGCGCGTTGAGCATTTCTACATCATCTTCAATTTTAGAAATCGCTTCTTCGGTCTTTTTAAGCTTTGTTTCCCGCTTTCTCTTTTCCGCGGCTATTCGTTTCTGCTCGTTATAATCGGAATTCTTCGGTTTTTCCGCTGAAGCTGTCGATGCTTTATCGATATGCTTTTCAAGAAAATAATCATAGACGCCCATGTAACTAACAAGCGATTTGTTTTCAAAATTAACTATTCTCCGCGCAAGCTTGTTTATGAAATATCGGTCATGTGAAACGGCAAGAATAGTACCGTCATATTCCGTAAGCGCATTTTCCAATGCTTCTCTCGATTCGATATCAAGATGGTTGGTGGGCTCGTCCAAAATCAGAAAATTCACCGGCTTTAAAATCAACTTAACCAGCTGAACCCGCGCCCGTTCACCGCCCGAAAGCTTGTTTATTTCGCGGTAAACATCTTCGCCTCGAAACAGAAACGCCGCCAGAGCATTTCGTATTTCGGTTTCTGTTTTTTTGGGGTAAGTGTCCCAAACTTCATCAATCACGGTCTTATCGGTATCCAGGCTTTCTTGAATCTGGTCATAATACCCAATTTCCGTATTCGCGCCCAAAACGATTTCACCACCCTCTGGCGATTTTTTGCCGCAAATCATTTTAAGCAGAGTGGTTTTGCCGCATCCGTTATCCCCCAAAAGGAAAACTCGCTCCCCTTTTTGGATTTCAAAGTTTACGTTTAAAAGTATCGCTTCATCATAACTTTTTGAAATATTCAAGCACTTAAGTGTCTCTTTTCCGCCGCCCGGAAGCGCCTTAAACGCAAATTCAGGCTCTTTAAGAGTTTCTTGCGGTACCACCAGCGTTTCTCTGAGCTTATCCACGACCTTTTGCTTACTCTCCGCTGTTTTGATATTTTTTTCTCGATTCCAGCGGCGTTGTTGCTCGATTATTCCTTCAAGCCGTTCAATTTCCCGCTGTGTGTTTTCAAAATTTCTGCGCTTGGTGAGTTTTTCTATTTTACGCTGTTTTATAAATGTGCTGTAGCTTCCGTTTCCGGTATAGAGTCGTCCGCTTTCAAGAGAAAAAGTTTTATCTGTAACCCTGTCAAGAAAATATCTGTCATGGGAAATAACAATATACGCCCCTTTATAGCTTCGCAAGAATTCTTCCAACCACTGTACGGCTTTAATGTCCAAATGATTTGTAGGCTCATCCAAAAACATAATTCCACAATCGGAAAGCAGTATTTTGGCAAGAGAAACTCTCGTCTTTTGACCTCCCGAAAGATTGCTTACATTCTTTGAAAGCTCATCTTCAGAAAAGCCCAACCCGATAAGGCATGAACGAATAATTCCCTTGTAATGATATCCGTTCAACTCTTCAAATCGCTCTCTGAGCTTATGCTGACGCTCCGCAAGCTCCTCTGCCGCACCTAAATTGTTCTCAAGTTCAAAACGTATACCTTCAAGCTCTTCCTCGATTTTCTCCGCCTCGGAATAAACGGTTTTCACCTCATCGAACACGTTTTTGTCGGAATTTCCGCATGCATACTGCTCCAGGTATCCGATTTTCAACATCTTCCCACGGAAAACCTCGCCGCTGTCATATTCGACTTCTCCCATCAGAATCTTCAAAAGTGTGGATTTTCCCGCGCCGTTTATCCCGATAAATCCGATTTTATCCCTATCGTCAACCGAAAAGGACACATCGGAGAAAAGCACCTCATCTCCGAAAGATTTTTTTAGTTTGTTTACACTGATTAACATAGTACACTCCGTACTTTACATTTTTTCTATATAATTATGCAGAATACTGTATCCGTAATAAAGGTCCGGACACCATTTTCCGCCCAACTCTTCAAGATTTTTTATACTTCCCGCCCACGCAATGGATTTCACTGAATAGTATCTGCCGTGCGGTTCCCCTATAGGCTCAAGACCTATATATGCACTGATATGATTAAAATGCCCGCGAACACCGTCATCCGGTGTGGCAAAGGTTTCGTGGTCTTCGGTTAAATCTCCCGTTGCATTTTTTGTTTTGATACCCGCCCAGTTATTTTGCTCCGGCAGAACCGCACCGCCGTATTTACCGTATCCGGTTTCTTTTGCCGCCTGGGCATACAAAATTTCCGGACGTATACCGGTAATTTCGCCATACTTCCAGTAAATATCCGCAATGTCAATAAATATCTGAGCCGCACCGCATTTTTTTGCCCACGCTTTTGCTTCTTCAACAGTTACCTGCGGGGCACCCACTATGGAAGTTGCGGATTGCCTTACTCCCAAGTCAAGAGTAAGCTTTCCCTTTCCCGATGCTATTACCCGGTATAAAAGAGAACAAGCTTCGGCACGTGTCAATAAGTCTTTCGGTCTTAAAAGGCCGTCTGCGCCTTTGTAATATCCGCGCTCGACAGCTATTGATAAAAGCTTTTTATAATCCTTATCTACTTTTTTAGAGTCATCAAAATTTACATCTAAAATATCGGGGTTTCTGAGATTTGACTCTTTAAGTCCCAATGCCAGAACCAATGATGCGGCAAATTCCTCACGTGAGACATATTCTTCAGGATTAAACTCATCATCCGATTTTTTCATACACTTTCTGAAAGCTTGTATGTAAACATATGACCACCTGTCACTGTAAACATCGGAAAAAACAAAATTATCGCTTGCAGTCAGCGAAAAAGCATCGACCATGATCTTTGCCATCTGCTCCCGAGTGATATTATTCCCGAGCGCCAGGTCACCGTTTTCCATTCCGGAAAGAATTTTGTTGTCCACGCAATATTCAACCGCATCCTTTGCCCAAAGAAAATCCGCCGTTGCCGCGTTCTGAAACGCGGCGGCAAAAAACAGCACCAGTGCGATATTTTTTTTGAATTTATTCATAAATTACCTCTTGTTTATTATAGCCTTTTTGGGACATTTATTTGCACATATGCCGCAAGATTTACATTTATCATAATCAACGCGCGCAAGATTATCTTCAACCGAAATTGCCTCAAAAGGACAGTTCTTTTCACATATTCCGCACCCTATGCATCCTACGGAACATACCGCATTTACTTCTTTTCCGGTTCGCTTATTGCTACAGATAACCGATACCATGGAATCTTTCGTAACAAGCTCTATGATTTTTTTCGGACAAGTCTTAACGCACATGCCGCATGCCGTGCACTTTTCCTCATCCACAACCGCAACGCCGTTTATAACGTGAATTGCGTCGAATTTACAAACATTCACGCAATTGCCGTAGCCGAGGCAACCCGTAGGGCATGCTTTTTGACCTCCGCCGAGCTTATTTGCCATTGAGCAATCCTCGACTCCCGAGTATTCGTACTTATCCTTTGCCTTTTCACAATCTCCGCCGCAAAGTACACGTGCGACTTTCGGCTTTTCGGATGCAACCGCCTTGCCCATGATACCTCCGATTTGCATGGCAACAGCGCTTTTACCGACACTGCAACAATTTACCGGAGCATTTTTTTCAACTACCGCATGAGCATAAGCACTGCATCCCGCAAATCCGCACGCACCGCAATTTGCCCCCGGCAAAACTTCTTCTATTTTTTCAACTCTTTCGTCTGTTTCCACTTTGAAAATAACACTTGCCAAAGCAAGCAGAAGTCCGAATACCAGACCAATTATTCCCACTGTCAAAACAGCTGTGATTATACCGTTCATTTTAAACCTCCGTTACATACCGAAGCCCGAAAATCCGAGGAATGCAATCGCCATAAGTCCTGCGGTTATCAGAGCTATTGGGAATCCACGGAAACACTCGGGCACTTCCTTTTCGTTGATGGTTTCGCGTATTCCGGCAAACAATATTATTGCCAGCGAAAAACCGAGTGCCGCAAATGTTCCGTACAAAACCGAATGTATAAAATCGTAATTATTCTGCACATTAAGCAATGCCACACCCAAAACAGCGCAATTTGTCGTTATGAGCGGCAGATAGATACCCAATGCATTGTAAAGCGACGGCATTGATTTTTTTACAAACATTTCCACAAACTGCACCAATCCCGCAATAATAAGGATGAATACAATTGTCTGCAAATATTCCATGCCGAACGGCTCCAGCAGAAAATGATTCGCACACCAAGTAAATGCGGAAGCAAGCGCCATTACAAAAGTAACTGACATACCCATACCGAGTGCGGTGTCAAGTTTTTTTGAAACACCGAGGAACGGACAGCAACCCATAAACTTTACAAGCACGAAATTTTCCGTAAAAAGTGCCGCAATCAAAAGAGAAATTATTGAAGGTTGCATTACGCATTACCTCCTTTTCTTTTGGAAATTACATAATTTATTGCCGCAATCAAAATCCCGAGAACGATAAATCCTCCGGGAGGCATGCCGATAATAGCCGCAGGCTTTACCGGACCGCCCAAAACTTGAATACCCCAAATCGTTCCCTGACCTATAATCTCACGTACAAGTGCGATAATGCTTAAAGCTGCGGTAAATCCAAGTCCCATTCCCAAGCCGTCAAGGGCGGATTTTCCGACAGAATTCTTTGAAGCAAACGCTTCCGCTCTTGCAAGAATTATACAGTTTACAACAATTAGCGGAATGAATATGCCCAAAGAAGCATAAAGTGACTGTACATATGCCTCCAAAACCATTTGAACTATGGTAACAAATGCGGCAATTATAACAATGTACGCCGCTATTCTAACCTTGTCGGGAATGATTTTGCGCAGAAGCGATATGAGAATGTTTGACATAATAAGCACAACAGTTGCGGAAAGCCCCATTCCTAAGCCGTTTTTTAACGTTGTGGTAACAGCAAGTGTCGGGCACATGCCGAGAAGCTGCACAAATGTAGGATTTTCAAATAAAATTCCATTTAAAAGTATTGATTTTTTCTTTTCCAAGTCATTCGCCCCCTCTCATTCTTTTAACAATCGAAATTGCTTCATTTATACCGCGCGCAACAGCCTTTGATGTTATTGTTGCGGAAGAAATTGCATCAACTTGATTCTCCGAAGCACCGCTTTTTGAAACCGACACACCGTAGGTTTTTCCGATAAATTGTGATTTAAACTCCTCTTTGGTACAATTCGCACCGAGACCTGCGGTTTCACTCTGAGAAATTATTTCAACACCGGTCACCTTATACTCGCTGTCCACACCGACAATCATTGAAATCGCTCCGCCGTATCCGTTGGGCGCAACCTTAATCGCCGTTCCCGCATCGCCTGCGGAGTATATTTCACTGACAACAGAACCTGTGTCCGGCGAAAACTTAACCGCTTCAAAGCTTTCTGCCGCAGGAAGCACCGCTTTCATTGCTTCTTGCTGTGTTTTTTCGTTATTTTCAGTGATAATCGGTGCAGTAAAACCGTTTACACATGCTAAAATTGCCGCCGCAATCGCGGTAATGGCAAAAAGCACAGCACCAACACGCATAATTTCAATTCCATCACGTTTGTTAATCATTTTTCTTTACCTCCCCAAAGGATTTCGGAACAGTATATCTGTCAATCAGCGGGCAAAGAACATTCATTAATATAATTGAGAAAGATACTCCCTCAGGATAACTTCCGAAAGTTCTTATAACAAATGTGAGCAACCCGCAGCCTATTCCGAAAATAACCGTTCCAAGCGGTGTTGTGGGGGTTGTTACATAATCGGTTGCCATGAAGAACGCTCCAAGCAAAAGTCCTCCCGACAATATGTGCATCAGCACAAAATATCCCTGAGAGTATTCCGTTGAGTTGTTTCCGAAAAGATACATCAACGCTGCGAAAGATGCTATGTAGCATACCGGAATTTTCCAATCCACAACACGCTTAATCAAAAGATATAAAAATCCGATTAAAAGCAATAATCCCGAAGTTTCACCTATACAGCCGCCTTTTCCGCCCAAAAAAGCGTTAAGAGCCGTCGGTAAAGTACCGTCTGCGGTTCCTTTTAAAACGGCAAGCGGTGTTGCGGAGGATATAGCATCCGCACTGATTTTGGTAAAGGGAGCGGTAAAAAATGACATGCTTCCCGCCCATGCAACAAGCATGAAACATCTTGCGGCAAGGGCCGGATTCATAAAGTTTTTGCCCAACCCGCCGTATAACTGCTTCACTATTACAATCGCGAAGCAACCGCCGACAGCCGCCATCCACAAAGGAATCGTTGCAGGCAGATTAAGCGCCAGCAATATACCGGTAACCGCAGCGGATAAATCTCCGGTGGTTATTGGCTTTTTTGTTATTTTTTCATATACATATTCCGACAGCACACATGCCGCGATTACTGTAAAAATAACCGCCGCCGCCCGCAGACCGAAAAAATACACGCCTGCCGCACATGCCGGAATAAGTGCAATTATTACATCAAGCATTATTGAGGAAATGGAATCCTCCGCCTTAATGTGAGGAGATGATGAAACTGTAAGTGTGTGTTCCATTATTTTCTTTTCCTCCTTTGTTCGTTGATTTTTTGTTTTGCATACCGAATGTTCTGTACCGGTCCGCGTTTTCCGGGGCACAGGTACGAGCAAAGCCCACATTCTATGCAATTCATTATGTTATATTTTTCGCACATCTCAAGATTACCCTCTGCGGCATACTTTGAAAGATACAGCGGCATTAATCGCTGAGGGCAATGTTTGACGCATTTTCCGCACCTGATACATGGCGCATTGCTGTCATAAACCTCGGCATTTTCCGAAAGCGCCAAAATTGCGGAGGTTGTTTTAACAGTCGGAACATCAAGAGAATACACAGCGGTACCCATCATCGGTCCGCCCATCAAAAGTTTTTTCGGTTCGGTAAAAAATCCACCCGCTTGCTCTATCACAAATTCGAAAGGAGTTCCGAGCCTTACATTTAAGTTACAAGGAGATTTTATGCAATCTCCCGCAACGGTGATTATTCGCGATGTTACCGGCATACCTGTTTTAAAAGTCTTAGAAATCTGATATGCCGTATCGGCATTTATAACAATTACGCCAACATCGGCGGGCAAACCTCCTGCCGGCACCGTTTTACCGGCAACCGCCTTTATTAACTGCTTTTCCGACCCTTGCGGATACTTTGTTTTAAGCAGTACCGTTTCAATACTGCTGTCTTTTAAAGAACAGACCGCCTCTGCGGCATCCTGCTTATTTGCTTCTATTCCGATATATCCTTTTTTTAAGTCAAAAAGCTTCATGCAAATTCGCATGCCGAAAATGACATCCTCGGTATTTTCCAAAATCCGTCTGTGGTCGGAAGTAAGATACGGCTCACATTCCGCGGCGTTCATAATAATATGGGTTATTTTCTTGCCCTCCGGAGGCGAAAGTTTTACATGAGTCGGAAATCCCGCGCCACCCATACCGACAATTCCGGCATTTCGGATAACGTCTCGAATTTCCTGCTTTGAGAGTGCATCCACGTTGTGCGGAGATAAATCCGCACACGGTTCGTCCTTAAAATCATTTTCAACAAAAACAGACATAACCTCAGCACCTGACGAATGCAGATACGGATGTATGTCGGTTACGATTCCCGAAACGGACGAATGAACGGGCACACTCAAAAAAGCTTCGGAATCTGCAAGCTTTTGACCCACCCTGACATAGTCGCCTTTTTTAACCTTTACATCAAGCAGAGCACCTATGTGCTGTTGCAACGGAAAAATGTGCACCGGCGCACACTTCGCATCCCTTACCGGTATTTTATCGGTATCTTCCTTGTGGTCCGGTATATGCATACCGCCTTTAAATGTTCTAAGCAAAATCCCACCTCCGATTTATGTAGATAACCTATTGCACTAAATTATTAATTTTTGCTTATATTTATCCAATTTAATTATCTGTTACAGTATATCACAAACAGAACATTTTTTCAATATCTTACAAAAAATTTAATTCATATTGCGGCACAAATAAAAAAACGGCATCATCCTCAGCGGACAAATACCGTTTAATTCACATGTATTATTTTATTGAAACAATAACAGCCAGAACAATTACAAACGCAAAATTGTACAGCGAAAATTTTGCTGTATAGCTTTTTGCGCGCCCCGGATTGTGCTTCATGTATTCTCTGAACGTAATCAGGCTTGCAAGTGATGCAATCAGCGTTCCCGCGCCGCCTATATTGACGCCCAAAAGCAAATCGCGGTAATTATTCGTAAACTGCGAAAGAAGAATTGCCGACGGCACATTGCTTATTACCTGACAGGACAATATGCTGAATATGAGCGTATTTTTTTCAAGAAGCGCTGAAAAAAAAGCGCGCACTATGGGAATTCGTCCCATATTCCCCGCAAAGACAAAAAAGAAAACAAAGGTTAACAGCAACGGATAGTCTACCATTTTTAAAGCCTTGCGGTCAAGTAGAAACAGCGATACCGCAATAACCGCAAGCCCGGCAAGATACGGCACTCCTCTGAAAACAATCGCAATCGCAAGTGTGAATAGCAAAAGATATATTACTGTTCGTTTGGGGTTTAACTTGATTTTCTCATTCGCAATGCTCAATGGCTCCGATTTTACAAAGTAACAGCAGATAGTTATCAATGTAATCGCCGCAAAAAACGGCAATGCCATTATCGAAACAAATTCCGCCGACGGAATATTGTACTTTGTGTATAAATATAAATTCTGTGGGTTTCCGAAAGGTGTCAGCATACCGCCGAGGTTTGCCGCAATATTCTGCATAATAAATGTAAAAGCCATGTGCTTTTCTTGCTTCGCGGCGGTCAGCACAAAATATCCCAAAGGCAAAAATGTCAAAAGCGCCATATCATTCGCAATAAGCATAGAGCCGATGAAAGTTATGTAGACCAAGGCGAGTATGCTCATTCGTGTTGTTTTGAAAAATTGAACGATTTTTCTTGCAAGCATGTAGAAAAAGTTAATGTTTTTAAGAGCACACACCACCGCCAACACGCAAAACAGACATGTAAGAGTCTTAAAATCAAAATATCCGACGTATTCTCTGTCAATCGGCACGATGATACTTGTGACAACAGCAACAGAAAGTGCAACCGTCATTACTGCGTTTTTCTTAAAAAATTCACCCGCTCTTACTAAATATTTTATTGGTAAATTCAATGTTTTCATTTAGTTAAAAATCCTTTGATTTTGTCGATATTTTCTTTGCCGACATTTCTTCCGGCATTATAAGTTTCAATAAGCTTTTTGCGGTTTCTTGATGTGCGATTTACCGGAAGTGTATTTTTCGGTCGAAGCACCAAAACCTCGCCGCGACGCTCCTTTTCCTCGATATAATCCATTTCGGCGTTATACATGTTATGCCTATTTTCTATTGCGTTAACCATATTTGGGTAATCATTAAGGGCGTGCCTTATAAGTGGCATCATTTTATTTTGTTCCTTTCGATACCCTTTGGGTCTTGTAAGGATAACAACATTGTTTGTATACCCGATATTTTCAAAATATTTAAGCGGCACCGAATCAGAAATTCCGCCGTCCAAAAGCTTACGTCCCTCCACCTCAACTATCCGCGAAACAAGCGGAAGAGATGCGGATGCTCTTATCCATTCGATAAAATCCCCGTCCGCGCTTTCACACTTCTTATAAACGGCATTTCCTGTTTTTATGTCTGTGCATACCGCATAAAATTCCATTGGGTTTTTCTTAAAAGCATCACAATCAAAAATATCCAGCTTTTCCGGGATTTTATGATAACAAAAATCCGCTCCGAACAAATCACCGGTAAAAATAAGTGAGCCCAAGCCGTAATAGCGCCTGTCCCGACAGTATTTAATGTTATATCTTGCCGCTCTTTGCGGCTGGCGTGATTTTATGTTGCATCCGAATGCCGCTCCGGCGGAAACTCCTATTGCACCGTCAAATTCTATATTATTTTCCGCAAAAACATCTGTTATTCCTGCGGTAAAAAGACCGCGCATTGCGCCGCCCTCCATTATAAGTCCCGTTTTCATGTAAATCCCCCAATGTATATTATTCGGTAATGGCATCACCTAAGCCGAAAATCCATAAAAGGAGCGCACCGCCGTTATCCTCCGTTGGGCGCCCCGATGGACTTCTCAATTTATATGTACTTCATAATATGCTCATACGCGATATCGCCAAGTCCTGGTAACCACTCATGACCGAAATCCGGATAAAGAACATATCTCTTGTTACAAGTCATTTTGTTGTAAGCCGCAAATTGTGTTGACGGCGGACAAACAGTGTCCATAAGTCCCGTAAACATAATCAGATTCGCTTTTATACGAGGTGCAAGGAACTGCAAATCTATATATCCAAGTCTTTCGAAAATCTCACTTTCGCGCTCGTGCCTCGGGTCAAAGTTTCTGAAATAATCTTTCAATTCACCGTAAGCATTTGCAGCCAGGTCCATTTCCCATACACGTCTGTAATCACAAAGGAAAGGATAATGTGCAACCGCAACCTTAATTTCCGGCACAAGTGCCGAGCATGCCAGTGTCAGTGCTCCTCCCTGACTTCCTCCATGAGCCACAAGTCTGCTTTCATCAACATAATCAAGTCCCATTAAAACACGTGCAAGCATTGCCGTATCCAAAAAGTTGTCCCTAAATAACAGGTCATGCGGATTTTCGCTGTCAAGTCCTCTTATTATGTGTCCGTGATAGGTATTTCCCACAACCGCATTTGAGTCCTCGGATTTTCCTCCCTGACCGCGGCAATCAAGAGCGGCAACAACAAAACCCTCATTTACATAATTTAAGTATTCAATCCACGATGGATTACTTGCACCCGCATATCCGTGAAAATGCATAATCGCGGGAGCCTTTCCTATTACATTCTTCGGCTTAATCAGCTTAGCGTAAACACATGCGCCCTTTGTTCCGGTAAAATACAAGTCGAAACATTCCGCATTCTTAAAATCAGGTCCCGCAGGTATCAGCTCCGCATTAGGGTCAACAGCGTGCATTTCCGCAAGAGCTTCATCCCAATATTTGTCAAAATCGGCAGGCTTTTCATTCCTGCCCTCATACTTTAATAATTCCTCCACCGGCATATCAATAAGCGGCATTTTAATCAGCTCTCTTTCTTTCGTAAAAAAATTCATTCTAAATATACCACATACAAAAATCATTGTCAATTAAAAAAAGAAAATAAATATTGCATTTTTTTGGTAACAGTGATATAACTTATTTACCTCAACAATAATTTAATAACCCAATTTGGAATTTTTCGAATATTTCTTTTTTTGCATTGTATATACATACGTGAGAAATTCAATAAATGCAGATATTACGTCTGAAACAATCAACCTCTCCAATCATTAAAAACATCGCTCCGAGAGGTTATTATTTTTGCTTAAGCACTGCGGATATCGCCTCCGCTACCGCTTTTCCACCGTTTACAGCCTCCGACATTGTATTTCCGTTGGAACCCACTTCAACTATCAGCGAACCTATGGTCAGTTGTTCGTTAAATCGTTCCTGGCGCAAATCTATCGGTCTCATAAGTGATGGAAACATTTCGATTGCTTTTGACTGAATTTTTGAAGCAAGCTTGAAGTTTTCCTGCCAATTATCATGTTGCAGATTGACGTTTGAACCGACAACCAGCATTATTTGTGCGACTTTTTCACCGTTAAGGTCGGTTACAAGCTTAACCTTTGTTCCGTCCGCACGGGTAATTCCGTCTCGGTGAACATCAAGAACGACCTTAATTCCGCTGTTTTGCGACAAATTTTTATTTATCGTGGCAGCCGCCTTTTGATACGCTCCGTTATATGACGGATAATCATGTACGGTTTTGTCATGAATTACATTTATTCCTTTCTTCTCAAAAACCTCTGCCATGGCGGCACCCACCGCCGTAATGTTTTTTGTTTCATCAAGATTTCGATCCGGCGCACCGGCAGGATAAGTTTCCTCACTGAAACTTTCTGTCGTATGCGTGTGCATGATAAGCACCTGAGGCCCGGAATCGTCAATCGAAAAAGAAAGCGGCTTATTTATAAAATCCTCCGGATTAACCTGATACGGTGTGGCATTTGAAACCTTAAGCCCTTTGTCTATTTTCACGCTTTCCGATTTTAGGAGCGGCTCACTTGACGCTTCGGGAGTTGCTTTCGGTGCTTCGATATTTTCTTTCTCGGTCGGTACTTCCGCCTCTTTTAACACAAAAAAGTGTCTTAATATTCTGTTTTCCTTTATCTCCTCATTTTTTCTTTTCTTCTCAGCTGTATCATGTTCCATGCTTTTGTCTTCCGCCGGAAATAATTCATCACTGAGGATATCTTCATATCCCAAAAATGCCGTAATCGCTTCATTCTTTATAAGCCTCACCGATATTACCGAAAAAATCGCAAAAATCAACACCGATATTACGGCGGCTGTCAGCTTATTTTTCGTTATCACAATCATCCTTGTCCCTCTTATCAACAGCCGCATCTCCTTTTGTCAGTTTGTAAATATTATTAAATTATCGCATACGTTATGACATTTTTTCAAAAAAACATTTTTTTTAATAAAAAGACTTGATTTTTTGATATATTCATGGTATAATC
>CAYMBZ010000020.1:0-23534 GCA_964388835.1 uncultured Lachnospiraceae bacterium | reverse complement strand
CAATACAATATATAATACTGTTTACACTGGCAAAAGCAAACCGAAGGGTGACACATTCCCAGCTCACCTGTCTTACACTGGACAGCTGTAATATTAATTTTACGAATTTTCAAATAGCGCTGGATAATCTTGTGCAGATAGAATATGTCCGCGTTCTGCCGAACGGTTTTGACGAGAACATGCCGATATATGAACTGACCGACAAAGGAACTCAGGCGAACGATTTTTTTGCACATCAAATCCCCATATATATCCGTGAGCAGATTGCCGGGCACATTAAGCCGTTTTTTGAGCAGGAAAAGCTGAAAAAAAGTGTAAAGGCAAAGCTTGCTCCGATAAACGATAAGGAATACAACATCGAATGTGCGCTGTATGAAAGCGCATCGCCGCTTATGGAACTTTCCTTTTATGCGGGAAGCCGCGAAATTGCTGCGGATATGATACGTCGTTTTAAAGCAACTCCGGAAAAAATTTACGGTAAAATTCTCTCTGCACTTATTGGCGATGATGATGAAGCGAAAAATGAAAATTAAAACAGCCGCCCCTCGGTTTTATCCGTTCAGGGAGCGGCTCATTTTGTTTTTCAAATATTATCACCTTTGGTGCTTTGACAAAAACTCCTTGATTTTGGAAAAGGTCTGCTCACTTACGTCATGCTCTATTTTACAGCTGTCCTCGTAGGCGGTTTCTTCGTCAACACCAATCGCCATAAGTGTTTGTGCAATAACACGATGACGCTCATAAACGCTGTCCGCAATTGCAAGTCCTTTCTGCGTTAAGGAAATATTTCCGTCGCCGTCGATTGAAATATAGTCCTCCTCGCGGAAATGCTTCATCGCAACAGATACACTCGGTTTCGTAACTCCAAGCTCGTTCGCGACATCAATACTACGCACGTATCCTTTTTGATTTTTTATCATTAAAATGGCTTCGAGGTAATTCTCTGCCGATTCTTTTATAATCATAATGCCGACCCATCCTTTCCCGCGCCGATGCGCACTGTACATGCTAAAGCGTTGTAATGCATTATATCACAGAAAGACGGTTTTGTCAAAGATAATAACAATCAATAACGGTATATCCCATTGAATCGTCACCCATCATTAACAATTCAACACCATGTTTGTAAGAATATTTAATTACCGTTGACGAACCTTAGCTTCTGATGTTATTAATAGGAAACTTACTCTGTTCCGATATTTCGGTTATTAACATCATGTCATATTTAGGTTAATGTTCCTATCTTTTTGTCACCCATCCGTTGTAAACACAACATTTTAATTATAATAGGTGCTCCAAAAGAATCTTTACACCTATGCCAATAAGCACAAAACCTCCGGCAATTTCCGCGCGCTTGCCGAGAAGATTGCCGAATTTACTGCCTATATAAACACCGGAAAATGATATTGCAAATGTGATAATCCCGATTACGGATGAGGCGTACAAAATCGGTACATTTACGGTTGCAAACGTGACACCGACAGCCAGCGCATCGATACTGGTGGCTATTGCCAAAATTGTAAGAGTTGAAAATGATAGAGGATTTTTTATATCGGTATCCTCACCGTCCTCTTTTTCAAAAACAGCTTCAAAAAGCATTTTTCCTCCGATAAATGCAAGCAAGATGAAAGCAATCCAATGGTCAAAAGAGGTTATGTAATGCGCAAATGCGCTTCCCAAAAGATAACCTATGCATGGCATTAAAAACTGAAATCCGCCGAAGAATAAACCTATTTTTGCCGCTTCGGTGATCTTTGGTTTTTTTAAGATAATTCCGTCGGTTACCGAAACAGAAAAAGCATCCATGGCAAGTCCGGCGCCTATCAGTAATATTGAAACAAAATCCATTTTTCTCTCCTATCAAATCAGCCGTTTTCCGATGTTTTGGAACGTGTCATAAGATCGGTAACGGCCTTCTTCGGGTCTTTTCCCTCAAAAAGTACCTTGAACGCTTCCGCGGTTATCGGCATCGAAACATTGTATTTTTTACTTAAATTATATGCGGCTCTTGCGGTATTTACGCCCTCAACAACCATTGCAACCTCTTTTAAGGTCTCATCAATGGAATAGCCTTTTCCGAGTAATATTCCGGCGCGGTGGTTTCTGGAATGCATACTCGTACAAGTAACGATTAAGTCCCCTATTCCGGAAAGTCCGGCAAAGGTCTCCGCTTTTGCGCCCATGGCAATACCGAGGCGTTTGATTTCCGCAATTCCGCGAGTCATGAGCGCGGCTCTCGTATTGTCACCATAGCCTATTCCGTCCGAAATGCCGGAACAAAGCGCAATTACGTTTTTCAAAGCTCCGCCGAGCTCTGCTCCGAGAATATCGTCACTTGTGTAAACCCGAAAAACCTCGGTTGTGAAAATATTCTGGATATATTTTGCGGTTTCGATATTTTTAGCCGCCGCAACATTTGTGGTGGGGAGGTTTTCGCTTACCTCCTCCGCGTGAGACGGTCCGCTCATCACGGCAATTTCCGCCTGAGGGATTTCACTCTCAATTACTTCGGACAGTGTCATAAGAGTGCCGTCCTCAATTCCTTTTGACAGGTTCACGATGACGGTATTTTTTTTCACGTAAGGTGACAGCTGTTTTGCGGTATCGCGCACTGCCGGCGACGGAACAACCGTAACGATAAGGTCGGCATCACGGGCGGCAATTTCAATGTCGTGAGTACAGACAATTTTATCGGGAAAATGCTTTCCAGGAAGCACAGCCTTGTTTTCGCGGTCTGAGCTCAAACGGTCGGTTTCCTCCCTGCGCCAGCTCCATAAATAAACGTCATTTCCTTTCTCGGCAAGCAGAATTGCTATGGCACAGCCCCAGCTTCCCGAGCCTATAACTGCAATTTTCATAATCAGATATCCTCCATTTATGACAGGTGGCTATTCCTTGTTTTCGGCAAAATTCTCGCTGTCTTGTGCGGCTTTTTTTGCAAACAGTTTATTTTCCGTTCCGCTTTTAAGACGTGAGATATTTGCATGGTGCTTTGCGATAATAAGCAAAGCAAGAATAAATGACATAATAATATATGTAATGAATTTTTCCGGGTTCTCTCCCTTTGTGAGAAGATATGTAAAAAGTATAAAGGGATAAACCGTCGCCGCGGTAATCGAACCGAGAGAAACATATCTTGATACGGCGATAACGACTATCGCAATCGCGCAGACGATTAATCCCACCTGCCAATTGAGGGCAAGCACAACGCCGAGGCTTGTAGCAACACCCTTTCCGCCTCTAAAACCGAAGAAAATGGGGAAATCATGTCCGAGCACGACAAAAATACCCGCAATATATTTTAAGTTGTCGGCAATAAACAACATTTCATAATAAGAAACCGATGTGCCGATAACTGCGTCCTTTACGAATATATCAAGCCAGGAGGCGACAACAATCGCCAATGTGCCCTTTAATATGTCGCACAGAAGCGTCGCAAGCCCCATAAGCTTTCCGTGGGTTCGAAGCATGTTGGTTGTGCCGGCATTTCCCGACCCCTCCGAGCGGATATCGCTTCCGTAAATACTTTTTGAAAGAACAATGGAAGTATTTATGCTTCCTATAAAATAGGAAACCGCCGCGGTAAGAACGGCAATAATATACAGCATATAAATCACCTCATCACAGGTCTTTTTGACCCTTTTCTCTTAAAATAAAATGTATCGGCGTGCCGGTGAATCCGAAAGCGGCACGTATCTGATTTTCGATAAAACGCAGATAAGAATAATGGAACAAATCCTTTGAGTTGCAGAAAAGCACAAAAGTCGGCGGTTCCGAAGATGCTTGCGTTCCGTAGTATATTTTAAGGCGTTTTCCCTTATCCGACGGCGGTTGTTGCTTTGACATTGCATCATTGAGCACGTCATTGAGCATTCCGGTGGTGATTCTGCGCTTATGCTGTGCATCGGCAAGCTTGATTTCTTCAAGAAGCTTTTCCACTCTTTGACCTGTTTTTGCCGAAATGAACATAATCGGCGCGTAGGACATAAATGCAAAGCCTTCACGGACTCTTTGTGTGAAACTGCGCATTGTTTTGTCATCCTTTGCGATGGTATCCCACTTATTTACGGTCAGTATGCATGCCTTGCCCTGTTCATGCGCGTATCCGGCGATTTTTGTATCCTGTTCGGTTACACCCTCGTTGGCATCGAGCATGATTACACACACATCACTGCGGTCAACCGCCGCCAGTGCGCGTACTACGCTGTAATGCTCCACGTTTTCGTCAATTTTTTTACGTTTTCTCATACCGGCGGTATCTATAAACAAGAATTTGTCACCGTTTTTTTCGAAATGAGTGTCAATCGCATCGCGGGTGGTTCCGGCTACGTTTGAAACAATCACTCGGTTTTCTCCGAGAATTTTATTTATCAAGCTTGATTTTCCCGCATTCGGTTTTCCGATAACCGCAACCTTGATTTCATCGGAATTATCCTCGGTATCGGCATTTTGGGGGAAAAGTGCGCAGACTTCATCCAAAAGGTCGCCAACGCCGAGACCGTGAGTTGATGATATGGCAATCGGGTCACCGAGACCCAAATTATAGAATTCGTAGAACTCCATCGGAGGTTCACCGATATTATCCACCTTGTTTACCGCAAGCACGATTTTCTTTTTTGCTTTTTGAAGCATAGATGCAACGTCCAAATCGTTTGCGGTAACACCGTCCGCTACATTTACCATGTGAATTACAACATCCGCCATATCGATGGCAAGCTCTGCCTGAAGCCGCATTTGACTTAAAATTTCATCCTTTGAAGACGGTTCGATACCGCCGGTATCGATAAGCGTAAAGGCTTTATCAAGCCAAACGGCATCTGCATAAATTCGGTCACGGGTAACACCGGGAGTGTCCTCCACAATGCTTATCCTTTCTCCCGAAATTTTGTTAAACAGTGTGGACTTGCCCACATTTGGTCGTCCGACTATGGCTACAACAGGTTTCATTTTTCTGTTTCCTTTCTGTATATAAGTTAAATGAATACTCAGAATTCCAATTCTTCATCCAAAATTTTTTCAATAAAAGCATAACCGTCATTCGGTACCGGTGTAATTTTCATTCCGAGCTGCTTTGAAAGGCCGGTAAGGGTGATATCGTCAAGGAAAATATCCTCGCCGTCTCGAAGCATGCTGTCCGGAATAAGAAGCTCTTCAAAATGAGGCGCATCTTTTAAAGTACGCAGAATATCACTTCCGGTAACAAGTCCCGAAACATTCACTTCCCCGCCGAAGAATTCGTTTTTGACCGGATAGACGGTTATGTCAAGCCCCGGGCATTTTTCGCTTAAGCGGCAAGTGAGAGAACTTATAAAATCATAAGCAATTTCACCGGTGCATAAGGCGATACGGCGGTTACGTTTCTTGCTCCCCACAAGCTTGATTGCGAAATCGAATTCCTCCTGCATGGATGAAATAAGACCGACACCGTTTTCGATTTGCGGAAAGCCGTCATATTCCTCGGGAGCGGGAAGCGGAAGCTTTGCTTTTATATAAAATTCATCCGATGCATAAATCAGATTTATGCCGAGCTCATTGCGGAATTTTTTACCGAAACTTTCAATTTGACGTACCGTATCAAGTGCGCTCCGAGCGGAAAATGGCTCAAGATTGCACAATCCCTCGCGATAGCGGGTAAGCCCGACAGGGACAACCGAACAGCTTGCAACGTAAGGATAGAGAGCCGCTATGTCATTGATTGTTCTGTCAAGCTCCTCTTTATCGTTATATCCGGGACAAAGTACTATTTGACAATTCATATATATATCATTTGCCGCAAATTTTTTCATTATTTCATAAATTTTCCCAGCATTTGGATTTTTGAGCATTTTTACGCGAAGCTCGGGATTTGTGGTATGAACTGAAATATTTATCGGTGAAATACGCATTGCGATAAGTTTGTCGATTTCCTCATTCGATAGATTTGTGAGTGTTACATAATTCCCTTGCAAAAATGAAAGCCTTGAGTCATCATCCTTAAAATAAACGGTCTCACGCATACCACGCGGAAGCTGGTCTATAAAACAGAATATGCATTTGTTTTTGCAATGCTGAGGGGTATCGATAAGTCCCTGACGAAATTCTATACCCAAATCCTCATAATCGTTTTCTATTGTAATAATTTCGTCCGAACCATCCGCTTTTGAAACCTCAAGTTCGATTTCGGTTTCTGATATCAAATAACGGTATTCCAAAATATCATGGAAAATGTGTCCGTTGATTTTTTGGAGCACATCGCCGGGTGCAAGTCCGGCTTCCTCAGCAAGAGAACCGGGTTCGATGTATGAAATTGTTCTGTCCTCGTTATGCATAATCGTTTTCCTTAAAAAAGTATTTGTATGCAAAATATACATACAAACCTATTATACACAAAAATAATGAGTTTGTCAAAGTATAAGTATTGAAATCGGAAATTTATGTTGAAAGTTAATTATAAGTGATACTTTTTCAAAAAAACAAAGTTCACCCCAAATGCCCATTGTTAATGTGAAACATTAAATATTTTCGTAGGAAAATCACTCCGTTCCGATATTTGTTTTTGTGGTTATTAACATCATATCATCCTCGGGTTGATTTTCCTATTTCTTTCCAATCAATTGTATTGCAATAAATATCAATCAATAACGGTATATCCCGCATCTTCAACGGTTTTCTTCAAAACCTCCGCCGACACCTCTTTTGAAAGTTCTATAACAGCCTTGTTTTCCTTATGGCTGACATCGGCGGATACCACACCGTCAATTCCCTCAAGGCATGCTTTAACTCTTGCCTCGCAATGACCGCACATCATTCCTTCGATTTTCATTGTTGTTTCCATAGCTTTTTTCTCCTTTTTTTGTTTAATTTTTTTATCTTTTGCACTGCTGTGTATATCAAAAAGATTCAGGCGCAGTGCATTGGTAACCACACAGAAGCTGGACAGACTCATCGCCGCCGCCCCGAACATGGGATTGAGCTTCAAATCGAACAGCGGAATCCACACTCCCGCAGCAAGCGGAATACCGATGATATTGTATATAAATGCCCAGAATAGATTCTCTCGGATATTTTTGAGAGTCTTTCTGCTTAATCTGATAGCGTCGGGAACATCGGACAATCGGCTCTTCATAAGCACTATATCTGCCGCATCCGCGGCAACGTCGGTTCCCGAGCCTATCGCAATACCTATATCCGCACTTGTAAGCGCCGGTGCATCGTTTATCCCGTCACCTACCATAGCTGTTTTTCCGCGTTTTTTAAGCTCCCGTATAACGCTTTCCTTTTTCCTCGGCATAACACCCGCTATAACCTCATCCGCACCTACCGCGACTTTGACGGCATTTGCCGTCCTTTCATTATCCCCGGTAAGGATTACTACATGTATTCCCATATCATGAAGCTCCCGAACAGCTCTCGGGCTGTCCTCTTTTACCGAATCCGCAGCGGCAATTATTCCGATAAGGCTTCCCTCCGATGTAAAGAACATGGGGGTTTTTCCGCTTTCCGACAGCTTATCCGCAGCAGAACGCGCACTCTCGGGTATTTCAGTATTTTCCGAAACAAATTTCATGTTTCCGCCCAAAATTTCACTTCCGTTTATTTTACCCCTAAGTCCGTTGCCGGCAAGCACCTCAAAATCCGAAACCTCATATCTTGTACATTCGCTTGAAGCTTTTTTCACTATTGCCTTTGCCAGCGGATGTTCACTCCCTGTTTCAAGGGAATATGCTATTGAAAGAAGCTCCGTTTCGGAAATATCCGACAGTGGTATAATATCCGTAACTTCCGGCTCGCCCAAAGTAATTGTACCGGTTTTATCCAGGGCGGCAATTTGTATTCTTCCCGTTTCTTCCAAAGATGCGGCATTTTTAAACAATATTCCGTTTTTTGCACCGATTCCGCTTGCAACCATTATGGCAACCGGTGTTGCCAATCCCAAGGCGCACGGACAACTGATAACAAGTACGGAAATCCCGCGTGCGAGTGCAAATCCGATATCAGCTCCGGATATGCGCCATACCGCAATTGTTATGAGCGCCGCCGCCATTACACAGGGCACGAAAATACCCGAAACCTTGTCCGCGCTTTTTGCAATCGGTGCCTTTGTTGATGCGGCATCGCTGACCATTCGTATTATTTGCGAAAGTACAGTATCTTCGCCGACCTTTACCGCTTCACATTTTATAAATCCGACAGTATTGATTGTTGCGGCAGATACACTGTCACCCAGTCCTTTGTCAACCGGTATGCTCTCTCCTGTCAGCGCGGCTTCGTTTACACTACACTTACCCTCGATAATTATACCGTCAGCCGGTATGCCCGCTCCCGGTTTTACTATGAATATATCGCCCTTTTTCACATCACTTGCCGAAATTTCGGTTTCTTCCCCGTTCCTGATAACGATTGCCGTTTTGGGGGCAAGGCTTATCAAACTCTTTAAAGCATCGGTGGTTTTGCCCTTCGAATGTGCCTCCAGCATTTTGCCTACCGTTATGAGAGTAAGTATCATTGCAGAGGATTCAAAATAAAATTCATGCACAAATATTGCGGCGACGTCCGTTCCGCCATGCACCTGTGCTCCGGTCATTGCAAAAAGTGCATACGTGCTGTAGACAAATGCCGCGCCCGAACCGAGTGCAACCAAGGTATCCATATTCGGAGCCTTACGAATAAGTCCTTTAAATCCGTTTACGAAAAATTTTCCGTTTATAATCATTACGCATATTGTTAAAAGGAGCTGTAAAAGTCCTGTCGCGATATAATTCCCGTCAAAGAATTTCGGGAGCGGAAATCCCCACATTGTATGCCCCATCGATACATACATTAAAAGTACAAGGAATCCTATCGATGAAAACAGTCTCCTTTTCAATACTGACACCTCGGCGGTATCCGTATTGTTTTCAGATATTTCGCTGTTCTCGTTCAAATTCTTTACACTTGCGCCGTATCCTGCGGTAACTACCGCGGCAATTACCGCATCGGGCGCAGCGTAACCTTCAACATTCATGGTGCCGGTCAAAAGATTTACCGCGCATGAGGTTACACCGTCCGTCTTTAAAACGGCTTTTTCTACCCTTGCACTGCATGCGGCACAGCTCATTCCGGTTACTGTGTATTGTTTCATAATTATGCAATCCTTTCTTATTTCATAAGCCGCGAGAGCGTAGCGATAAGTTCATCCGCCGTCTCGTCGTTTCCATTTTTAATATCTTGCATAACACAGGTTTTTATGTGACTTGCAAGCAGTTCCTTGTTGAATGAATTAAGTGCGGCATTTACAGCAGACACTTGAATAAGAATATCCGGGCAGTACGCATCGTTTTCAAGCATACTGCGTATTCCGCGAACCTGCCCCTCAATCCGCGACAGGCGGTTTACAAGAGCTTTGTATTCCGTATCACCGCGCTTTTTGGTTTTGTGCATATGACAGCATTTTTTTTCCATAATAATCCCGTAGCCTTTCCGCCCGCAAACAATCGACAAAAATTTTGATTGGCTATGTCTTTGCTTGCAGACAAAACCTCAACAATTTTTACGTTAAATACCCTTTATCCGTCTCTCGCAAGGGGCTTTCATAACTTAAACATAAATATATCATAATACCCCCCAGGGGTATTATGATTATATTCCTTTCCTCCACTGCTGTCAAGAAAATTTTTTGTTCTTAAAAATATTTTGTAGGAAATTGTGAAATCAGCACAATAAATATTGTGTACCAAAACGCAATAAATATTGAATTTGACAAAAATGAAAAAACTTAAAAGAAAATATTGACAAAATAAGTTAGTTATGATAAACTAACTAACGAGGTTAGTTATTACTAACCATCTAAATCGTGTCAAGCGCGAAAAACAGTGAGATTAACGGGAGGAGATATTATGATGCCGCTGTCCATGCTTAATGTAGGAGAAAGCAAATGTATCCAAAGAATTAGCGGAAATGATGAAACCAAGCGCTTTTTGGCAAACTTGGGATTTGTCGAGGGATGCCGCGTGAGTGTGTTATCGGAACTTGCGGGAAATCTCATCGTGAACATCAAAGAGACACGCGTGGCTATCGATAAATCGATGGCTAACAGAATTTTTGTTTAAAATTCAATTTATATAACGGAGGAAGAGCTGTGAAAACTTTAAAGGAAGTCAAAGTGGGCGAAACCGTTCATGTTGCAAAATTAAACGGCGAAGGTGCCGTAAAAAGACGCATTATGGACATGGGCATTACTAAGGGTGTGGAAATCTACGTACGTAAGGTTGCGCCGCTGGGTGATCCTGTTGAAGTAACCGTAAGAGGTTATGAACTGTCACTCAGAAAAGAAGATGCACAAATGGTTTTGGTGGACTAAATTTTTTTGAAGCACGGTTAGCTGTAGCTAACCTATAGGAGGTATTTAAAATGTCTTTGAAAATTGCACTTGCCGGAAACCCGAACTGCGGTAAAACAACACTGTTCAACAATCTTACCGGTGCAAATCAGTACGTCGGCAACTGGCCCGGCGTTACGGTTGAGAAAAAAGAAGGTGGTCTTAAAGGGCACAAGGGAGTTACAATAACAGACCTTCCGGGTATATATTCACTTTCACCGTATACCTTGGAAGAGGTTGTTGCACGTAATTACCTTATAAATGAGCGTCCGGATGCGATACTTAACATTGTTGACGGAACAAACCTTGAAAGAAACCTGTATCTTACAACACAGCTTGCTGAGCTCGGAATCCCGCTGGTTGTGGCAATCAACATGATGGATGTTGTCAAAAAGCGCGGCGATAAAATCAACACATCCGAGCTGAGCAAAAACATCGGTTGCAAGGTAATTGAAATATCCGCCCTTAAAGGACACGGCGTAAATGCCGCGGCGGAGGCGGCGATTGCGGCGGCGAACTGTGAGAAGACAGTACCGATACACAGCTTTTCGGGTGTGGTTGAGCATGCAATCGCGCACATTGAAGAGGCGGCTGTTCATTCCATGCCCGAAGAACAACAAAGATGGTACGCGGTTAAGATTTTCGAACGCGATGAAAAGGTATTTGAGCAGTTAAAACTTGATCAATCAAAGCTTGCTCATATCGAAGAAGATATAAAGGCGGCGGAGGCTGAACTTGATGACGATGCGGAAAGCATTATCACAAACGAACGCTATGAGTACATAGCACGCCTTATGCAGAAATGCTATAAGCGCAAAAATTCCGGAGAAAGTACAACTTCCGATAAAATAGACAAGATTGTTACAAATCGTATTCTTGCCCTGCCGATATTTGTTGCCGTAATGTGGGCGGTATACACAATCTCAATCGGTACAATCGGTGATTGGGTAACAGGCTTTATGAATGACACACTTTTCGGCAAATGGATAGTTCCTGCTGTAACTTCCGAACTTGGAACCATAGGATGTGCCGATTGGCTTACAAGTCTTGTGGCAGACGGTATCGTCGGCGGTGTCGGCTCGGTTTTGGGCTTTGTACCGCAGATGCTTATTTTGTTCCTGCTCCTGTCAATTCTTGAAGATTGCGGATATATGTCACGTGTTGCGTTCATTATGGATCGTATCTTCAGAAAATTCGGTTTATCCGGAAAGAGCTTTATTCCTATGCTTGTGGCCTCGGGTTGCGGTGTACCGGGCGTTATGGCAAGCCGTACCATCGAACAGGACAGAGACCGTAAAATGACAATAATGACAACCTGCTTTATTCCGTGCGGTGCAAAAATGCCTATCGTAGGTCTTATTGCCGGTGCACTTTTCGGCGGAGAAGCATGGGTTGCAACCTCTGCATACTTTATCGGAGTTGCGGCTGTAATAGTTTCGGGTATTATGCTTAAGAAAACAAAGGCATTTGCCGGCGAACCGGCACCGTTTGTTATGGAGCTTCCCGCATACCATATTCCGGTTGCGCAAAACGTGCTTCGTGCAACTTGGGAACGCGGCTGGAGCTTTATCAAGCGTGCAGGTACGGTTATCTTGGCGGCAAGTATCATTATCTGGATTCTTAACAGCCTTTCCTTTGAGGGCGGATTCCACTACATCGGCGACGGTGATGAAATGTCAGTGCTGAATATCTTGGGTGAGGGGCTTGCGGTTTTATTTGTCCCGTTGGGCTTCGGCAACTGGCAGGCGGCTGTGGCAACAATCCTCGGTCTGGTTGCAAAGGAAGAGGTTGTCGGCGTGTTCGGTTCACTCTCATCTATGGCGGATGCAGACCTTGCAATGGAGCTTGTCGAATCGGGAGAAGTTGCAAGACTTGCTGTTATCGGTCAGGAATTCTTCGGAGGAAGCAGACTTGCGGCATATTCCTTTATGATATTCAACCTTTTGTGTGCACCTTGCTTTGCCGCAATGGGCGCAATTAAGAGAGAAATGAACAACAGAAAATGGACCTTTGCAGCTATCGGATATATGTGTGCTTTCGCTTATGCGATTTCACTTATCGTATTCCAGATAGGCAAACTTGTAACAGGCGGCGGATTAGGTATCGGAACGGTGGTTGCAATAGCGGTTCTTGTGGGGCTTTGCTATCTGCTCTTCCGCAAAAACAAATATGAGGGTCATGTAAGCGGCGATGAAAGTTTCAGCGTAAAAGCCGCAATGCATAAATAAGGAGGCGAAAGCTGATGAATTTACCGACGATTATAATTACCGCTGTAGTTGCGGCGATATTCATCGCAATTGTCGCAAGAGGTATTATTAAAAGAAAAAACGGCGGAAGTTCATGCTCCTGCGGGTGTTCAAACTGTGGAATGTCGGATATCTGCCACGGTAAAAAATAAATTTCCCGTAGTGGGTGCCAAAAGAGCGCTATCAATGTACCAGCGCTCTTTTTTGTATGATGAATAAATTGTAGGGGCAAGTGTCTCGACTGTTTGCGTGTGCGTTTTATATCTGTACTTTTAAGCGACCAAAAGTACGAAAAGTCGCAAAGGGGCACCCTTTAAAACCCGCAGGTTTGCGGCTTCAAACAAGCCGCAAGTTTTGTTGAAAATATCTATTTATGGGTGGCAAGTGAAACATGAGTGGCTGTCAAATAAATAAAAATTGCACTTGTAGGTAGTCGGTAGGTTATAACCACAACTCAAAAAAGAGTGCAGTTCAAATATAACAGCGCTCTTTTTTTGAAACGATACTAATTTTATGTCCCAATAACATTATTTCATCAAGAACCATACTTGCATCGGAGTTGTGCCGCGATTTGCAAAGGCATAATAAGGTATCAGCTTAAGCTCAATCGGAGCGTAATCATCCTTTGCCGCCCGATACAAAATCTCACTTTCCGATTCTTGATATGCGGTAGTTTTTAAAGTCGGCAGTAAATACTCGGATTTTTCAAGAGCATACTCTCCGCCTATGCTGATTTTGACATTTGCAAGGTCCCCTCCGTTATCGATACCCTCGGCGCAATATACCACAGGGCCGCGCATAACTGCTATTCTTCCCGCATCCGCATGCACATGTCTGTTTGCGCGTATTGCGATTACCGGCATGTCCAGCTCAAGAATAATTTCATTACATGTATTTACACATGCATATCCGTTTTTCATTTCATATTCGCAATTTAGCTTAAAGCTCTCACACCAACCAGGAATACGAAGCGCAATACCGCGATTTCCTGTCTCCGCTTTGATTTTTATAATACCGTTTTTCGGATAGGCTGTTTTTTGAGTTACTTTTATACCGCTGCAATCCGTTTCAGAATCCATATATTGGTGAACATAAAGCGTTTTTTCGTCGTAAGTATACATAAATCCCGCCACCGACGGTATAAAACGCACAACATTCGGCGGACAGCATGAGCAATCAAATACTTCCTTTCGTTCGGTGATAGGATAGTGTTTTTTCTCCTTTGTTGACAAATTAACATCATTAAAGTCCGTATCGATTTCCAGAGGATTTTCATAAAAGAATGACTTTCCATCCATGGAAACTCCGGACAAAAATCCGTTATACAAAATCCTCTCAACGGTATCCGCGTACTTTGAATCAACCTCCGCTTTCTGCATTCTTCCGGCAAACATTGCAAGCGATATTGCGGCACAAGTTTCGGCATAAGCGGTTCGATTCGGCAAGTCATAATCAACAGTAAATGATTCTCCCAGATATGTAGAGCCCACACCTCCCGTTATATACATTCTCTTGTTAATAATATTGTCAAAAACGCGCCTACAGGCATCCAAAAGCTCGCTGTCTTTTCGCAACATCGCAACATCTGCCGCACCACTTAAAAGATAAAGCGCCCGAACCGCATGTCCGTCCGCCGAAGTACGGTCTTTAATCGGCATTTCATCTTGATTATATTTAATTTCGCACCATTCTTCAACGACATTGTCATTGTCATTTGTCCCATGCTTATCGATAAAAAATTTCGCGAGCTTTAAATATCGTTTCTCTTTTGTCGCCTCATATAACCGAATGAGGGCAAGCTCAAGCTCCGGATGTCCCGGCGTTACAAATTCTGCGCTTTGCTCCGTTACAAAAACCTGTTCGATATAATCGGCAAATTTGCACATTACCTTCAAAAATTTATCCTTGCCGGTAGCATCGTAATATGCCACTGCCGCCTCTATCAAATGACCGGCGCAGTAAAGCTCATGCTGACTGCGGTGGTAGAATCGTTCGTCGCGGCGTGTAACGAGAAAATGGCTGTTAAAATATCCGTGCTCATCCGCATTTTTTTCAATCAGATTAATCGCATCATCAACTATTTTTTCAAGACGCTCATTCGGCTCCTTTTTGATAATATAAGCAACGCCCTCAATCCATTTTGCAACATCAGAGTCCCAAAAAATGTGCGGCATGTTGTCCTCCCCGTCTTTCCATTCGCATTTTAACGCTTCAAATCGGTGGGTGTCGCAAAAACGGTTATATACGGCATCAACCGTCGTATTTTTCACCATGTCTTGTTTCTCTTTCCAAAAACCGCCGGTGATTTCAATATCCGAAAAATCGATTTTTTTCATATCGGTAATTCCTTTCATTTTTTATTGACATTTGTACTATATCTGTATTATAATAATGGAGGATATGTTTTTCAATACCAAAATTCAGTTTTTAAGTGAGAAAAATCGATATGTTAAAAACAGTACGTGGAAGTTTTTTTGAATATGAAATGATTGGTGAATTCCGCACAGAATCCGCCTGGATACACAAGGAACGTGTAATATCAAGCCACGAAATGATTTTTGTTATAGAAGGTACCGTATATATGCGGGAGGATAGCGTGCAATACGAAGTCGGCGCAAATGAAGTTTTGATTTTAGAACCCGAAAAATTCCACGGCGGTTACAAAACCAGTACAGAACCGACAGCATTTTATTGGTTTCATTTTAATACCGACATGGAAATTCCGCAAAAAACCTATCGTGGAAGCGACTATTACGATTTGAAGTATCTTCTGAAAAAGCTGTTGCATGTCACAAATTCCGACACCTATCCCCCGGAAACCGCGGATTCGCTAGGGCTGCTCATTTTTAACGAGTATATGCACATTGTCGGAAACGAGGCGGTTTTGCACAATTCAATTTTAAAAAAAATAGACGAATACATTCGCATAAACGGCAAAAATAATATTTCGGTCGAAAAAATCGCAGAACGGTTCGGGTATAACGCAGACTATTTGGGCAGACTTTTCAAAAAAGAGCATGGAATAGGTCTGAAAAAGTATATTGCCTCAGCCCGAATGAACGCGGCGAAAGACTTGCTTTTGACCACAACGCTGTCGGTAAAGGAAATTGCATCAAGGATGAATTTTTCGGACGAAAATCTGTTCGTGAAATTTTTTATGTATCACGAGGAAATCAGTCCGTCCCATTTTCGCAACAAATATGCATGCACGCATATGAACGATAAATAAAGGACAGACATCCCGAGCAAAAATATATGTTAAGGAGTAAAAAATGTCAATAAATACAGTTATCGAAAACGAGCACATACGCGCCGAAATATCACCTACGGGTGCCGAACTTCAGAGTGTAAAAAAGGACGGAAAAGAATACATATGGCAGGGTGACCCGCAAATATGGCAGGGGCATGCGCCGATTTTGTTCCCGATTTGCGGCGGATTAAAGGATGATTCCTTTGTGCATAAGGGGAAGAAATATTTTCTGGAAAAACACGGATTTGCCAACAAATCTGACTTTGAACTTGAGGAGCTTACAAAAGAAAGTGCGGTATTTCTTTTACGGGACAGTGAAGAAACCTTGAAGCATTATCCATTTCACTTTGAAATGCGCATCCGCTACACTCTGCTTGCATGCGGAATTAAATCAGAATACCGTGTAACAAACACCGGAGACGAAACCATGTATTTTTCCTTGGGAGCTCACGAGGGATATTTATGCCCTGGCGGAATAGAGGGATACAGCGTTAAGTTTGAGCATAAAGAGAATTTGGCGGCATCATATCTTGACGGAAGCCTTTTAAGACGTGATACATATACGGTTATGGAAAATTCCGACGTACTCCCTCTTAAAAATGAATATTTTGCCGAAGATGCACTGGTATTTTTGAACCTGAAATCACGCAGAGCGTCTTTGACAAGCAATGAAACAAAACGCCGTATCGATGTGAATTTCAACGACTTTGACTACTTGCTGTTATGGACAAAATCCGGTGCGGAATATTTGTGCATAGAGCCATGGTGCGGAATTCCGGATTTTGTTGACACAAATTCGAATATTGCCGAAAAAGCCGGAGTAATCCCACTCGCCCCCGGCAAAACCGAGGTAAAAACACACGAAATAGTATTTGGGTAATGATTTGGAGGACTTAATATGAATAACAAAAAAATAGATTTCATCGTAAAAGTGGGAGTTTTTGCCGCAATTGCGTTTGTTTTGCAAGTTATAGGCAGTATGCTTCAAATAAAAGTCGCGGGATTTTTGGAGGTTGAAATATCCGACCTTCCGGCAATGCTGATTGCCTTTGCCATAGGCCCCGCGGCGGGAGTTGCTGTTGAGTTTATCAAAAATCTTCTTCACTGCACAATGACATCGACAGGCTTTGTCGGCGAACTCGCAAATTTTGTAATGAACGGGATATTTGTGTTTGTATGCGGAATTGTTTACAAAAGAAAAAAAACAAAGGAAAACGCGGTCATAGCGCTTGTTGCCGCAGCCCTTGCTCTGGTACTTGCGGGAATGGCTGCAAATTTGTTCATCATGCTCCCACTGTATATGCCTACAGCTGATTTTGCTTCAAAGCTTCATCTTGTTATGTACACCATAGCGCCGTTTAATCTTGTAAGAGGCGCTGTTTTGTCTGTTATAACAATGCTTATTTATAAAAAAATATCGGGATTGATAAAATGATTTTCTTTAAAAGCAAATGCTTCTGCGTACTTTGTAAACACTACAAAACGCGCGATAAAATGAATATAACTCACAAGGCAATAGGCGTGTGCAATTCCTGCCGCTTAAATCTTTTAACCTCAAAGGATAAGAGCTTTGACGGAAAGGATAACGTTAAAATCGTTCTGTCTCCGTATATCTACAGCGGCGCAATTCGCGATGCGGTTAAAGACTACAAATTTTCCGGTCAGCGAATGTACGGCGAACTTTTCGGCAAAATGCTGTGCGCGGAATTGAGTGATTATGCATGGCTCGGTGATTATGACCTTATAATTCCCGTTCCTCTGCACGAGAAAAGAGTTATGGATCGCGGCTATAATCAATCGGAAATTTTAGCCGGCGTGCTGTCGGAGCACTTTAAAATTCCGCTCTTAACAGATGTGCTTTTTCGCGTGCGGGAAACCGTTCGTCAAAGTTCCTTAAAAGGTACTGCCCGTACCGAAAATGTGCGCGGTGCGTTTTGGGCACATCCCGAATCTGTAAAAGGCAAAAGAATAATACTTATTGATGACATCTACACAATGGGCGAAACCGTAAAAGCCTGCGCGGCGGCACTTAGGGATGCCGGTGCGGATGAGGTTGCGGCGGTAACGCTTTGTATCACACTTACAGAAAACAATCGACCTCCCAAATGTTAGACTAAAAAAGTCCAACAACGGGAGGTCGATTTTTCTTAAATATTTTTTTGAATCCGCAGGGCACGTAGCGAATTTAAAACTGCCAGCAGGCAAACACCCGCGTCGGCGAAAACCGCAAGCCACATGGTTGTAATACCGAAAAATCCCAAAAGCATTATGAGAAACTTTATGCCAAGTGCAAAGAAAATATTTTGCTTAACTATTTTCATTGTTTTTCGCGATATTCTGACGGCAAGCGGAAGTTTTTCAAGGTCATCCGCCATAATTACCATATCGCTTGCCTCAATGGCGGCATCCGAACCGAGACCTCCCATGGAAATGCCCACATCCGAACAGGAAAGAACCGGTGCATCGTTTATCCCGTCGCCGACAAATGCTGAAAGCTCATCTTTTTTAAGTTCGTTTATTACTTCTGCCTTGTCCTGAGGAAACAATCCGGAATATACCTTATCAATTCCCAGCCGTTTTGAAACATTCTCGGCATTTTTTTTGGTATCACCACTAAGGATTGAAACGTCGATACCGAGCTTTCTCAATTCTTTCAAAGAAAACGCGGCGTTCGACTTAATTTTGTCACCTACGGAAATTCCTCCGCGGAGCTTGCCGTCAATTGCGGTAAATACCGTAGCCTCCTCAAACGCTTCACATTCAATACCGTTTTCAATAAGAAATTGCTTTTGTCCCACTAAAATTCTTCTGCCGTCAACAAGAGCGGAAACGCCCTTTCCCGCAAATTCATTGTACTCCGTAACGGCCGACGCATCCGGCTTTTCGCCGTAATATTCAACAACAGCTTTTGCAATGGGATGCTGAGAGTAAGCTTCCGCATATGCTGTGTATTTTTTCACTTCATCGCCGTCGCCGATTGTATCGAAGCTGTGTACACCGAAAATACCCTCGGTAAGAGTTCCTGTTTTATCAAAAGCGATATTTTTGACTTTTGCGAGGTTTTCAAGCGCATATCCGCCTTTTGCGAGTATTCCGTTTTGGGAAGCACTTCCGATTCCGGCAAAAAACGTAAGAGGCACCGAAACCACAAGAGCACACGGGCAAGATACAACAAGCAGAAGAAGGGCCGTGTATACCCAGTGCTGAGGATTATGCGTAACAATCGACGGCACTATTGCTGTCAGTACTGCCGCGGCTACCACGATAGGCGTATATATTTTTGCGAATTTACTTATAAATTTTTCGGATTTTGCCCTGTTGCCGCTTTGAACCAGCTCTAAAATTTTTGAAACCGTAGAATCGGAAAAGGTTTTGTCGGTGCGAATTTGCACAGCGGAATTTGTATTTATTATTCCGCTTGTTACATTACCGTTTTCGCTTATTAAAACCGGAACCGATTCGCCGGTAATGGCTGAAGTATCGAAATATGCACTTCCGCTTATGATTTTGCCGTCTATGGGAACTCTCTCTCCTGTTGTAATCAAAATGATATCCCCCACCGCCACCTCCTCGCACGGCACTTGAACAAATTTTCCGTCTCTAAGTACGGTTGTTGTATCCGCGCGCAAATCCATAAGCGATGAAATTGATTTTTTTGATTTATCAACCGCGCAATCGGATAAAAATTCGCCCAACTGATAAAACATCATAACAGCCGCCGCTTCCGGATATTCACCCAGAATAAATGCTCCCGCGGTTGCTATAAACATCAAAAAATTTTCATTGAATATGTTTTTAATATTCTTAAATGCCGAAAAAATCACATCATATCCCAATATTGCATATGCCGCCCCGAAAATCGGCGCGTAATCGGTGAAAAGACCTATACCAAACAAAATCGCACCCGCAATAAGACGTATAATGAGCAAGCTTGTCTGCTCGCAGTGTTCCTCGTGATTGTGTTCGTGTGAATGTTCGCCGCAGCAACGGTCGTTGCAATGACAACTCATAATTAGCACCTCCATTATGAATATGTGAATAAATGTTCATATGTTCATTATATAGTGATATCAACCGTTTGTCAAGAGGATTTTACAAAAATTTGAAAATAATATTTTACATGCAAAGGCGGCGGAGAACCCCGCCGCCCATAATATTTTGAAATGTTTGCCGCATCCGGACTAACCGATGTCGACTGCGGCATTGTTTTTACAGCAACCTCTTGTCAGAAGCGTTACAATAAATACGATTGCAAGAATAACCGCCGCGGTTATCAAAATCGGTACTGCCGACAAAAGTGTATCGGCAAAACGAGCACCGACAATCAGACCTACGGCAAGCAGAATAATAGCGGCAATAAATGCAAGCGCCGCATCATAAAGACGACAGCAACGGCTTCTGCATTCACAGTTTACCGCCTCTTGCTCATTAATTTGACAATACATACAATCACCTCCTTGTATGTACAAACCGCCAACTCTGTTATTATACTATGTAAATTACATAAAAGTGTTAAAAGTGCAAAATATATTATTTAAAAATATTGATTAGCAATCCGCTTTGTGCTATAATTAACACAATAAAATATCAAAAATTAACAAAGGAGATGTTGCAAATGAAAACCGATATTGAAATAGCTCAAAGTGTGGAAATGTCAGATATTGGAAAAATTGCCGAAACTGCGGGGATAGGCGAGAAATACCTTGAACGTTACGGCAGATACAAGGCTAAGGTTGACCTTTCTGTTTTAAAAGAAAATCAAGCCGCGGACGGAAAATTGATTTTAGTTACGGCGATTACGCCGACACCTGCCGGCGAGGGCAAAACCACCACCACTATCGGCTTAGCTGACGGAATGAGAAGACTCGGAAAAAATGTTATGGTTGCGCTTCGCGAGCCGTCATTGGGACCGGTTTTCGGAATTAAGGGCGGTGCCGCCGGCGGCGGATATGCACAAGTAGTTCCGATGGAGGATATTAACTTGCACTTTACAGGGGATTTCCACGCAATCGGTGCGGCAAATAATCTTCTTGCCGCTATGCTGGATAACCATATTCATCAGGGCAATGCTTTGGGAATTGACCCGAGAAAAATTACATGGAAGCGTTGTGTCGATATGAATGACAGACAGCTTCGAAATGTTGTGGACGGCTTGGGCGGAAAGGTGAACGGCGTGCCGAGAGAGGACGGATATGACATTACCGTTGCTTCCGAGGTTATGGCAGTTTTGTGTCTTGCAAACTCAATAACAGACCTAAAGGAACGCCTTTCGCGCATCATAGTGGGATATACTTATTCCGATGAGCCGGTAACTGCCGGTCAGCTGAATGCCGCAGGTGCAATGACAGCACTTTTGAAGGATGCATTGAAGCCGAATTTGGTGCAAACTCTTGAGGGAACACCGGCGCTTGTACATGGCGGACCTTTTGCAAATATCGCACACGGATGTAATTCCGTTCTTGCAACCAAACTTGCGTTAAAGCTCGGAGATTATGCCATAACAGAGGCAGGTTTCGGCGCGGATTTGGGTGCCGAAAAGTTCTTGGATATCAAATGCCGATTTGCCGGCTTAAAGCCATCATGCGTAGTTCTGGTTGCTACAATAAGAGCACTGAAAATGCATGGCGGAGTAGCTAAAATGGATTTGGCGACAGAAAATCTTGAGGCGCTTGAAAAGGGAATGCCCAATTTGCTTAAGCACTTATCTAACATTACCGATGTTTATAAGCTTCCGTGCGTTGTTGCGGTGAATAAATTCCCGACAGATACCGACCGCGAGGTTGAGCTTGTTATAGAAAAATGCCGTGAAATGGGTGTAAATACCGTTTTGTCCGATGTTTGGGCAAAAGGCGGCGAAGGCGGCGAAGAACTTGCCGCTGAGGTTGTTAAGCTGTGTGATAAGGAAAATGATTTTGAATTCTGCTATGACACAAATGCGGGAATCAAGGAAAAAATCGACGCTATCGTTACGAAAATATACGGCGGTGACGGTGTAAGCTTTACAAAAAATGCGGAAACGCAGATAAAGAAGCTGACCGACCTCGGATACGGAAATCTGCCGGTGTGCATGGCAAAAACGCAGTACAGCTTTTCTGATGATATGACAAAAATCGGCGCACCGTCCGGATTTACGGTAACTGTGCGCAATATAAAAATATCCGCCGGCGCAGGCTTTATCGTGGCTTTGACCGGGGACATCATGACCATGCCGGGTCTGCCAAAATCACCTGCCGCAGAACGGATAGATGTTGACGAAAACGGTGTGATAACCGGATTATTCTGATTTTTTGCCGAGAGATGCTATTTTCTCGGTAAGACACTTTAAAATATTCGCCGAGGATGCCGCTTTCATGATTAAATCATCAATTTGATTGTCAGCGGCATCTTGGGACAAAAGCATCGGTGCGGTAATTTCTTCCGTTTGATGCAAAATATACGAAAATGCGGCTTTTTGGTTTGTTACAAAAGAGCCGTATATTTTTTTGACTTCCTGTGGCGAAATGTCGAGAGGGAGAATTTTCTGAATTGTGGATATGTTCAGCGTTTGCTTCAGCGTACATATTACAATTATATATGCAAGATGAATACGGCTGTATTTCTTTTTTTCGGGTGCCGGCATCATTTTCAGCTTGACATAATTGTTAATCATGGGACGCGTAATTTCGCCGCCCTCGCCGTAAAAAAGAAGCAACGGATTTAAGTAGCCGTTGACAACTTCAATAACCTGATCCATGTATAAATCAATGGTCGGAAGTGCCTCCCATTCCGGAAGAGCGTATTCCTTAAGAAGCGTACTACATTCCTGTATACATTTTTTTGCATAATTGCTTATTTTTTCCATAATAAACCTCCCCTGTGACAGTAATTATAGAATCTGTGAACGATTTAGATACCGCTGCTTTAATGATTTTACAACTTTGCTGCCATGCTTGTCTTCGCCGTGATTTGTTGCTTATTCATGCATGATTTGAATTGTCCAAAACAGCACAAATTGCAATTCATGAGACGCAGACTCAATTCATAAAATCGTAAGTTTCAATTCTTGCCGCGGGCAATTCATTGATTTCAATCTTAGCTTGAAATCATTATATCATCAATAATGTAAAAAAGCAATATTTTAACGAATATTGACTATCAACTAAAAACAGGAGGAATTTCCTCCTGTTTTTAGTTTGATTAAGTTCTGCAAACAGCGCACACATTTTGAAATACATTCTTCCCCGAGCAATTACTTACCTGAAAGCACTTGCATACGTATCGTCTTTTAAATCATCCAATTCTCCGTAACAGTAGGCTTCCCGCCTGTATTTACAGCATTAATCACCTCACCGTTTAACATTGCTTTATGTCTGTTTTTTCTTGCTTTTGCCACCAATTTAACTTTTTACCGGTATATCTGCCCCTATATCTTTACCATAGTTAAGCCCTCGTTCACTTCAAAGCTCTTATCACCGACACAAATACTTACCGGAGAATCGGTATTGACATGAACATATTCACACTCCTCAAACGGCTGTATATTTATACATTTTCCGTCAAAATCCACATTGCAGTTATATCCCCAAGTCTCGCCGCGCTTTATAACAAATACTTTTTTCAACAAAGCCTCTTACTGTCAATTTCAAGTTTGGGTAAATTCATTCCAAGGTTATCAAACACCATTTTAACTTTTCTTATTAGAGATTTTCTATCATTTCTGTAT
>CAYMBZ010000019.1:0-23621 GCA_964388835.1 uncultured Lachnospiraceae bacterium | reverse complement strand
CGTTATGGAGAAATTTTCTGAAATGTGTAACACATCATTGACAAACCTACATTTTCGCGCTTTTTTTATAAACCGCGCATGCCGATTTTTTGAGGAAAGTATTATTTTTGTTTTATGGCATGAATATATATTTATTAATCGAAATCATGGAGGTTGATAAAATGAAAAGGATTATACTTCTGATTTTGCCGCTCTTATTCCTGTGTTCCTGCGAAAACGGCACTGAGAATGTACGTGAGACGGTGGGAGATGTCGGCAATGTGACGAATTATTATGCAATCGACAACAAAGGGTACGGTTGGGGATTTAAAAAAAATCCGGAAAGTAAGCCGGATATCCCAAGCGCTGTTACAGAGCTTCTGTCGTCATACGATGCGTATTATATGGATTTGTCTGAGAAAAAAACTCTTTATCTCACCTTTGATGAGGGATATGAGAACGGCTACACCGGACAAATTTTGGATACGCTTAAAAAAATGGAGGTGCCGGCGGCATTTTTTGTAACAGGTTCCTATTTTGACCGCGAAAAAGATTTGGTCAAGCGCATGGTGGAGGAGGGGCACATTGTGGGTAACCACACCGAACATCATCCAAACATGCATAAATTGCAGGATGCGGCAAAAATGCAGGAAGAACTCAAAATTTTGGATGACAAATATTACGCTGAGTTTGGGGAACATATGAAATATATGCGGCCGCCTGAGGGAGAATATAGCGAGCGTGTACTTGCTGCCGTAAAAGATGCGGGTTACAGAACAGTATTCTGGAGTTTTGCGTATAAGGATTGGCAACGTGATGTTAATATGGGCGTCGATTATGCATTTAATGCGGTTACCCCGTATCTGCACAGCGGTGCGGTAATTCTTCTGCATGCCGTTTCGCGGGATAATGCGGAAGCACTGGAAAATATTATAAATTTTGCAAGGGAAAAGGGGTATGAATTTAAAAGCCTTGATGATATTGCATAAAATTCCGCTGAAAGTACAGCGAAAACTTTCGATAATTATTGACAAAAAAAACTATCGGTGATATACTTATAAAATAAAAAGCAAGGAGCCGCAGAGCTGTTTCTGCTATGACCTTGTTTTTATTTGTATAAGACTACCGTAAAAGGAGAAAATTGATGGAAAACTTGACAGAATTGTTCGGAAGCAGAGTTTTTGATGACTCTACAATGAAAAACAGGCTCCCAAAGGAGACATACAAAGCTTTGCAAAAAACAATCAAGGACGGCAGACATTTGGATATAAATATTGCGCACGTTGTGGCAAATTCCATGAAAGATTGGGCAATTGAAAACGGCGCAACGCATTTTACACATTGGTTTCAGCCGATGACCGGCATTACGGCGGAAAAGCATGACAGTTTCATTTCTCCGACGGCTGACGGAAAAATAATCATGGAATTTTCGGGTAAGGAATTGGTTCAGGGCGAATCCGATGCTTCAAGCTTTCCGTCGGGCGGTCTGCGTGCGACATTTGAAGCAAGAGGCTACACTGCGTGGGACCCGACGTCTTATGCTTTCATAAAGGGAAACACACTTTGCATTCCAACCGCGTTTTGCTCTTATGGGGGGGAAGCGTTGGATAAAAAGACACCGCTCCTGCGTTCAATGGAAGCAATAAATAAGCAAGCGATGAGAGTTTTGAAACTGTTCGGAAATACCGATGTAACTTCGGTTAAAACAACAGTTGGAGCGGAGCAGGAGTATTTCCTTGTAGATAAGGATATGCATGATAAGCGCCCGGATTTGCTATTTACCGGCAGAACTCTTTTTGGAGCAATGCCGCCTAAAGGTCAGGAACTTGATGACCATTATTTCGGAACCATAAAATCAAAGGTTGCCGGATTTATGAAAGAGCTTGATGAGGAGCTGTGGATGCTTGGTGTATTGGCGAAAACAGAGCATAACGAGGCGGCTCCCGCACAGCATGAGCTTGCGCCGATTTTTTCCACGACAAATATTGCGGCTGACCATAATCAGCTGACAATGGAGCTTATGCAGAGAATTGCGAAGAAGCATGGTATGGTTTGCCTTTTGCACGAAAAACCCTTTGAGGGTGTAAACGGAAGCGGAAAACACAATAACTGGTCCATAACAACAAATACCGGAAAAAATCTGTTGGACCCGGGCGAAACACCTCATGAAAATGCCCAGTTTTTATTATTTTTGTGCAGTGTAATCAAGGCGGTGGACGATTATCAGGATATGCTTCGTGTATCAGTTGCTTCTGCGGGAAATGACCACAGGTTGGGTGCAAACGAAGCACCGCCGGCTGTAGTTTCGATGTTTTTGGGCGAGGAGCTTTCCGACATATTGTCAGCAATCGAGAATGATGAGGGATATGACGCTAAGGAAAAGACCGTAATGAAAGTAGGCGTGCATGTTCTTCCGCGATTCGCAAAGGACACTACCGACAGAAACAGAACAAGCCCGTTTGCATTTACCGGAAACAAATTTGAATTCCGTGCACTTGGTTCTTCAGCATCAATTTCCGGAGCGAATGTTGTGTTGAACACATCGGTTGCGGAAAGCTTAAAACAGTTTGCGGATAAGCTTGAGGCGGCGGATGATTTTGATAATGCGCTTCATGAGCTGATTAAGCAAACGATAAAGGAACATAAGAAAATACTGTTCAGCGGAAACGGTTATGACGATGCATGGATTCGTGAGGCGGAGGACAGAGGTCTGCTCAATCTCAGAACTACGCCGGATTGCCTGCCGTACTACGTTGAAGAGAAGAATATCCGCCTTTTTACCGCACACAGGGTGTTTACCGAAACGGAAATGCGTGCGCGATATGAAATAAATTTGGAAAATTATTCTAAAATTATTAATATTGAAGCACTTACCATGCTTGACATGGCAAAAAAAGATATTCTTCCGGCAATTTCGGCATTTGTAAAAACCCTTTCCGATACTGTTGTTTCAAAAAAATCGGCGATTGCAAACATCGAATCGGCATATGAAGAAAGTGTGATACGCAGATTGACAGCACTTGTAAATTCAATATACGAGGATGTAAACAGCCTTGAAGCTGAGCTTGAAAAAGCGGCAACAATTGAGGATGCGCAGAATTTGGCGGACTTCTATAAGGATGTTGTGATTGCGAGAATGGAGCATATGCGAAAGGCGGCAGATGAAGCCGAAACACTTACAGACAGAAAATACTGGCCATATCCGTCGTATGCGGATTTGTTGTTCGGTGTGAGATAAATATGAAAAATGCGCCCGTAAAGATTTTTCGCTTTACGAGGCGCATATTTTTATAGGTTATTTAATTGCATTTTTTGCTTTTGAAAGTATAGCGGCTCCTATTGCACCGGCACTGCCTTGCAGTACGGAAATGCGAATAGGTGTATCGGATTTTGTTTTTTCTATAACGGGGTTTATAAGTCTGTCGCCTTCTTTTGAAATTCCGCCTCCGATTACAATTGTATCCGGGTCAAAAACGGCGATGATACTTCTCATTCCCGCAGCAAGATATGAAGTGTAGAGGTCGAATACCTTTTCGGCGATCGGACAGCCTTTATCCATTGCGGTAAATACTGTTTTTCCGTTCACCTCGCCTTCTTCTGAAATAACAGCACTGAGTAGACTGTCAGGATTTTCCTCAGCGGCTTTTTTCGTTTGCTTGATCAATGCAGAAACGGATGCGTATGCCTCCCAGCAACCGCGGTGACCGCATGCGCATTGCACACCGTCATGCTCAATGCATATATGTCCGATTTCACCGGCATTTCCCATGCTTCCGCTGTATATTTCTCCGCCGATTACGATTCCGCCGCCGATTCCGGTTCCGAGTGTAACCATCAGCATGTTATGTGCAAGCACGCCGAGTTTTGATTCGCCGAATGCGGCACAGCATGCGTCGTTTTCAAGGCAAATAGGGGTATCCGCTCCCAAATATTCACGCAGATATTCCATGATCGGAGAATTATTAAAAGGAAGGTTTGCCGCACTGACAGTTCCTATCTTTTTGTTGATAAGTCCCGGAGTGCCTATACCGATTCCGCCGACAGGGTATTTTTCGATAATCTCCTTACTTTTTTCGGAAATGGCTTTCATCATGCCGCGGTCATCGGTATCTTTCGGAGTTGCCATTGTTTCAGTATAAATAAGCTCGTTTTCAAAATTAAGAACACCGAATTTAATGTCCGTTCCGCCGATGTCGATTCCAAGGTGCATGCCGGGATACGCTTCGCGGTCGCATATGACCGTAACGTCCGGATGAACCTTGAGCAATGTCGCGGGAATATTTGTGGTTATACCCTTATCCAAAAGCGCTGCAACAACCTTGCGCTTTGAAGCGCCGTTTGCGAGCAGAATTATTTTTTTTGATTTAAGAATGGAAGCGATTCCCATGGTGAGTGCGTGAGTCGGAACTTCATCGGCGCTCGCAAAGAAACGTGAATTTGCTTCAATTGTGTTTTGGGTGAGCGAGGTCATATGAGTATCGCAATTAAGGCTGATATCCGGTTCATTAAAACCGATGTGCCCGTTTTGACCTATCCCGAGTATCTGCAGGTCGATGTCACCTTTTTTTGATATCAGTTCGTCATATGCGCGACATTCCGATGACGGGTCCTCGGCTTCGCCGTTTGGAATATATGTGTTTTCGGGTTTGATATTGATTTTTGAAAACAGATTTTTCTGCATGAAATAGCGATAGCTTTGCTCATTGTCGGTATTAATCGGATAGTATTCATCAAGATTAAAGGATGAAACTTCCTTAAAATCTATGGTTCCGTTTTTGTACATTTCGGCAAGCTCCTCGTATAAGCCTATGGGGGTAGAGCCGGTGGCAAGTCCCAAAATGCTGTTCGGTTTACCGTTCACCTGTTCCGCAACCAGTTTTGCCGCTTTTTGTGAGAGCTCTTTGTAATTATCACAGATTATTATGTTCATATTGATTCCTCTTTTTCTTATGATTGTTAATTTTATTATAAGTGTAATTCTTCTTAAAATATTTGCACATTCGTACAGGAATTTTGCATTATTGACAGCGAAGCCAATCGGTGATATAATTTTTTCGGGGTGATACGGCATGAATAAGGTTTTTATGGGAAAAAATAAAGAGGTTTTGCTGAAGCCTCTGGGGCTTAAGGACGAAATAAAAATACGTGATGTGGTAAGCGTGCATTATTTTGAGTTTTCAAAAACATATAAATTTCCCGGGGAATGGCATGATTTTTGGGAAATAGTATATGCCGACAGGGGGAAGATAACCGCGTACTACGAAGATAAAAAGATTCTTCTTCATTCGGGAGATATGATTTTTCATAAGCCGGGGGAGTGGCATAACTTAATTGCGGACGGCGAAAATGTGTCTAACGTTGCCGTCATTTCCTTTGTGTGCAAATCCTATGCCATGAAAAAACTCAATAATAAAATTATAAAGGCAAACAATCTTCAGCGTGAACTTTTGGCAAAAATAATTAACGAAAGCCGTGGGTTAATTGAAACGGAGCTGGACAATCCCTTTACCACAGAATACAAAAAAAGAAAAAATGCACCTTTCGGTTCGGAACAGCTGATACGTGCATATTTGGGCGAGCTGTTAATCAGCACTGTACGAAACGAAACAAAAAATTTGCAGACACGTTTTGTGCAAAATACTTCGAGCGCACTGGTGAATGAGGTTACCGATTATCTGAATGAGCACATATCGGAAAAAATCACTCTTTCGGATATAGAACGCTTTGCAAATACCAGCAGAACCGCCCTTGAAAGTGCTTTTAAAAGCACGGTTTACACAGGAGTGATAGATTATTTTATAAAGCTGAAAATCGAATATGCAAAAACCTATATCAGAGAAAACAGCTATAATATCACACAGATAGCGGAGCTTCTCGGATATGACAGCATACACTATTTTTCGAGGCAATTTAAAAAGGTGACAAAAATGTCACCTAAAGAATATTCAAATTCGATTAAAGCAATCGGCATAAATGACGATAAATCAGCCGCCGATGCGGGAAAGGATTATGCCGCATACGCTGCCGGTGACAAATCCGAGAAGAAGCCCGGAAAGCATTAGGACCGGAAGATAAGAAAATACCGTTTGTGAACAGAGCATAATTGATGCCGCAAACAGCTGACCAATATTATGGAAAACCGCTCCCAACATACCGATTGCGGCGGTACTGAATTTACATTTTTTTAAAAAAATCATTGCAATCAAACTGAAAATACCGCCGGATAGTGAATAGAACAGTGAGCTCATTCCGCTGAACAAAAGCGCTGAGGCAAAAACCTTTACAAGCATGATAAAAAAAGCGGAGCATGCACCCGCGGTATAAAGCGCAAAAAGGATAACGATATTTGATATGCCGAGCTTAATTCCGGGAATAGCCGTAAAAGGCGGAAGTAGGCTTTCGATGTAGCCGAAAATGATTGCCAGGGAGGAAAGAAGTGCGACATGTGTGAGTTTTGAAGTTTTCATTATCTCACCACCGTATCTGTTTCGGATTTTCCGATTATTTCGACAATAACTCTGTTCGGGAGGCAGATGATTTTTTCACCGCCCTTTGAGATTGGTGCGCACAGTACACACAGCTCATCGGGACAGAAGGCGGATTTCATATAGACTTCTCCGTTTTCTATAACCACGACATTTGTGTCGCGCACATCAATTTCGCGGTTTTCCGAAAGGGGAACATGCGCTATTTCTTCTTTTGCACAGGTTACCGTTACATATTCTCCGACATCTTTTTTGTTAATAAGAAGCAGCAAAACGGAAAATAATATAACAGGAACGATAATTGCAAGCTCTCTTTTTTTCATAAAAGTAAAATTCCTTTCAAAGTTCACAATAATTTCATAATTAGTTCATACGGACGACATATTGACATGTTAGAATATGCATGTAAGTTGAAAAACTTACAAAATACCTTCCCCTTAATATTTTTATGTGAAAAGTCGCGTCCGCACAACGTGACTTTTTCCATTTTCGGAAGTTATTTTCTGAATATATTATAATGGTTTTTTAAAGAAAATGCAATACAATAATAACAATATAAATTATTGACAGAATTTGAATATTGGTATATAATGTAACTAATTGCCGAGCAATTAATTCGGCGGCATAAATCTCTTGCGAGACTTATATTATATCAAGTTTTGAAATGAAAATAAAAAAATATATCGATTTACGAAATAAAATATCGAGTAAGCGTAGCTTACATATCGACAAAAATAAAGGCATAAAAATCATACAATATAAAGGGCGGAGGATATAAAGTTGAAAAGACGCAGAAAAAAAGCCAAAAAGACATTTTTTAACAAAAAACGGTTGACAATATTTTTAATTTCACTTGCGGTGCTTCTTACGGCATTCGTTGCGCTTGCGGGTGTGGGAGAATTCTTATTTCAAAATGATGAAACAGCCGAGGAGCTTTTGGAAAGTGTGGACAAGGAGACCGGAAAGGTTAATGCACTTATTGCCGGTGTTGACAGAAGCGGGCTTTTGACCGATACAATTATGGTTGTTTCTTACGACTTGGACGATAATATTGTAAATGTTCTGTCGGTTCCGAGGGATACGAGAATGTATATCGGCAGTAAGTATCAAAAAATCAATGCGGCACATGCGATATCAAAAAACGGTAAGAAAAACGGTATAAGCGGTACTATTGAGGCGGTAATGCGCCTGACGGGAATACCGATTAACTACTATGTGGAATTTACGTTTGATGCTTTCCGCGAGACAATTGATGCACTGGGCGGCGTGTATTTTGATGTGCCGCGTGATATGAATTATGATGACCCGGCGCAGGACTTGCACATTCATTTGAAGCAGGGATACCAACTTTTAGACGGGGATAAGGCAGAGCAGTTTGTGCGCTTCAGAAGATATCCGATGGGCGATATTGACCGAGTTGCGGCACAGCAGAATTTTGTTAAGGCGGTTGCGGAACAGAAACTGAACAGCAGTATTATACCAAAGCTTCCTGATTTGTTTGAGGTTCTTCAGGATAACTTGAAAACCAATATTACATTAAAAGAAGTTATATCATATTGCAAAAATTTAGCTGAGCTTTCGAGTGAAAACATATTCATGTATTCAATTCCGGGTGTTTCAAACGGCACCGATTACGGTTCATCCTATTGGATTGCGAATATGGAGGAACTGGCACAGCTTATTCAAAACATATTCGGATATGATTCATCGAAGATAACCATACATTCGGCGGACGGTTCAAGCATTTCGAAGGATGTTAAGAAAAATGCATCAAAGCCGAACGCGACAAACGGAGCAATGCCTAAGACTACCGAAAAGCCTACGACAACCAAGCTGCCGGTTGCGGCGAGTGAAGCACCCGAGAAAACAGCCGCATCTACAAAATCGCCGGATGCGGAAAAGACGGAAAAAACCGATAAACCCCCTGTGCCGACCGAAAAGCCAAAGGAAGAAAATACTCCGGCACCCGAAAAAACCGCTACTCCGAATAGCGGAGGAATTAAACGTCCTGCCGCAAATCCTGTAGAAGAATAATGAACAGAGAGGTTTGAATTGTGAAAAGAGCAAGACCTAAAAATAAAAAAGCCGCTGAAAAAAAACAGCGCAGATATGAGACGCAAAAAATACATGAATCGGAGGAATGTACGAGCGGACAAAATAATAAAAAAGCCAAGAAAAACGGCACAAAAAAAGCACCCAAGGTTATTTTGATAACCCTGCTTGTTTTTGTGGTTGCGGTATTCGCCGCAATGGGATTCGGCGGATGGTTCGATGACAGCCAGCTTCTTGCCCCACTTGAGGACGGAAAAATTAATGTACTTCTTATGGGCGTTGACGAGGAGGGCTTGCGCACCGATGCGGTTATGATAGCCTCTTACGATGCAAATGAAGCAAGTGTAAATGTGCTGTCTGTACCCCGCGATACAAAGGTGTATGTAACAAACCGCGAGCTTACGCGTAAATTCACCGAAATTCATGCAATGAGCAGTAAAAAGGAAAAGGGTGAAATTGTGGGGGCGGAAGCAACGGCAGAGGCGGTAACTCAGCTTACCGGAATACCGATTAACTACTATGTGGAATTTTCTTTCTCCGCAATCGAACGATTGTTTGATATTTTGGGACCGGTAGAATTTGAAGTGCCGGATATTGAGGGAAACGGTCGCGGAATGAATTATGATGACCCTGAGCAGAACTTGCATATTCATTTGAAACCGGGACTTCAAAAGCTTGAGGGAAATCAGGTTCAACAGTTTCTGCGGTTCAGGAAGAGTAATTTGAATAAGGGTACGGGAAGTGATACCGATAGAGTTGCGCGTCAGCAGGAATTTGTGAAAGCGGTTATCGAACAAAAGCTGAATCCTGCAACCATGTTGAAACTTCCGACTGTTTTGGGTCAGCTTTCAAAAAGAATAAAAACAAACATTACCGGAAGTGTTATCACAAAATACATAAGATACTTGAATAAGCTGAGGAGTGAAAATATTCATTCCTACAGCTTGCCGGGTGAAAATAAAAAGATTGGAAAAGTGTGGTATTTTGTCTGCGATTTGGAGGAAACAAAGGCGCTGGTCAGAGATAACTTCGGCTATGATGCGGAAATTTCCGATAAGGTGACGATATCCGACGAACATTCACAAAAAGCGCTGATTGCCGGCAATCTGCAAAGCGGTAATACAGAAAAAAATGCGGAAGATGAGAATGAAAAAAAGACAGATGCGACCCCGGAGGCAACCGTAAAACCGACAACGAAGCCGGAGACAACCGAGGAAACGAAGGCGCCGGTTGTAACAAAATCTCCGACGAAAGCACCGGAGGTTACAAAAAACCCACAAAAATCACCCTATGAGACCAAAACTCCTCTTGAGGATTGGGATGAGGATGAAGACGTGATTGAATTGGAATAATAAATTTGTAAAAAAGGCTTGCATTTTAATAATAAATGTGCTATACTAAGTATAACGAATAAATTTCTTCTAAAGAGTGGGTGAAAAACCCACTCTTTAGTTTTGAAGAGGTGATTGTTTTGGCGAATAAAACCGAAATTTTAGTTATGGAAATGGGGGATGCCGTTGCCGAAAAACTCGATATGTCAGTTGTGGATGTGCAGTTTGTAAAGGAAAGCGGTGTACGGTATCTGAGAATTTTCATCGATAAGGACGGCGGCGTGGGAGTTGATGATTGCGAAGTGTTTTCGAGAGCTCTCGGCGACGAACTTGACAGCAAAGACCCAATTGATGAGGAATACGTTCTTGAGGTGTCCTCGCCCGGAGTGGACAGAAAATTAAAAACCGAGCGTGAATTCAAGCATTATCTTGGACGTGAGGTAGATGTGAAGCTTTTTAAAGCTGACGAAAACGGTAAAGAGTTCAGCGGTGTTTTGACTGATTACGAAGACAAGGTTGCCGTTATCGAGGCGGACGGAGAAAAGCGAAATGTGAACATAAAGGATGCGGCGTACATTAAGCTGCACTTTGAATTTTAGAAAGGTTGGAAAGAGAAAAATGAATGAAGAATTGATAAGTGCACTTACCGATTTATGTAAGGAAAAGGGTATAGACAGAGAAGTTATTTTGGACGCGCTTGAGGCGGCACTAATTGCGGCATATAAGAGGAATTTCCTTTCAGCACAGAATGTGTGTGTAGAGCTTGACCGCGATACCGGAAAAATTGCGGTTTATGCACAGAAAACCGTTACGGATGACGTGCTTGACCATCAGCAGGAAATTTCAATTGAAGACGCGAAGAAGATAAGCGGAAGCTACGAAGAGGGCGATATTGTAAATATCGAGGTTACGCCGGCAAATTTCGGAAGAATTGCGGCGATGACAGCAAAGCAGGTTGTAACACAAAGAATAAGAGAAGCTGAGCGCGGAATTATCTACAGTGAATACACTCAAAAAGAAAATGAAATTGTTACGGGAAAAATCGAGCGTATCGAGCGCGGAAACGTATACATTGACATTGGAAAGGTTGAAGCGGTTATGCCGGTAAATGAACAGGTTGCCGATGAATATTATGAAATCGGCAGAATGATAAAATGTTACGTGAGCGAGGTTCGGAACGGAACAAAGGGTACGCAGATTATTCTGTCACGTTCACACCCGGGATTGGTGAAGAAACTGTTTGCGCAAGAGGTTCCGGAGATTCAAGACGGATTGGTGGAAATTAAATCGATTTCCCGTGAGGCGGGTTCGAGGTCAAAAATCGCTGTCTATTCCGAAGACCCGGATGTTGATGCACAGGGTGCATGTATAGGTCCGAAAGGCGCAAGAGTACAGGCAATAGGCGATGAACTCAACTATGAAAAAATTGATATCGTAAAGTGGAGCGAGGACCCGGTAGAATATATTTCTGCCGCACTCAGCCCGTCAAAGGTGCTTACGGTGGATATCGATGAAGAGGAAAAGAGTGCAAAGGTTACGGTTCCGGAATATCAGCTGTCCCTGGCGATAGGTAAGTCTGGACAAAACGTAAGACTTGCGGCAAGACTCACAGGCTGGAAAATTGATATTTCGGCAGGTCAGGAATGAGATTAATCGGATTAGAGGAAAAGCACATAATCGAATTTAATTGCTCTTGAGTTCTTTGATTGGAGAACGCTTGCGGCTTTCAGCTTAACGTCTTGTCTGCTCACAGACGGGACGGGTGAAATTTTAATTACTATTTGTGAGCAGAAAGGCTATGGAGATTTTTATGCATACACCGATGCGGATGTGCATTGCCTGTCGGCAGATGAAACCGAAAGGCGAGCTTATAAAGATTGTAAAAAGCGAATCGGGTGCCGAATTGGACAAAAACCGAAAAAAGCCCGGACGCGGCGCATATATATGTAAAAATGCGGAATGTATCGAAAATGCGAGAAAAAAGCGTACGATTTCCAAACATTTTAAAATGCAGATTGATGATAAAATATATGCGGAAATTTCGGAGGCGGCAGAAAATGAATAAAGCTTTGGGTATGCTTGGTCTTGCAAAACGCGCGGGGAAGGTGGCAACCGGTGAGTTTCTGTGCGATAAGGCCATTAAGAGCGGACAATCTCATTTGATAATAATTGCATCGGATATTTCCGAAAACGGCAGAAAAGAAATTTGCGATGCTTGCAGGTATTACGAGGTTGAGCACATAGAGCTCGGAACTCGGGCGGAGCTGGGAAAAATAACCGGCTCTGATGAAAGAACCGTTGTTTCGGTAAATGACGAGAATTTTAAAAATGCAATTTTATCCAAAACAGAAAGGATTGATGAACAGTATGGCAGATAACGGAATTAAGGTAAGTCAGATTGCCAAGGATTTAAAGGTAACAAGCAAGGATATAACCGAAAGACTTGCGGCTTTCGGTATAGAAGTAAAGGGTACTACGGTTTTAAGTGATGAACAGCTCGGATTGATTTTTGACATATATACAGCTCTTTATGATGTTGGAGATGTACCGATTGAAAAACCGAAAAAGAAAGAAGAAAAAGTTGCTAAAGAGCCAAAGGCGGAATCAATACCCGAAGAAACCGCAAAGGAAGAAACTAAGGAAGCTCCAAAGGCAGAGCAAAAGGAAAACAAGAAGAAATCACAGCCTAAGTCTGCGGCAAAAAGCAGGAGAGCTGCGGAAACGGTTGTTAAAATTCCGCAGGATAACGAAAAGGAATATGTAATAAAGGCAGACGATGCGAAAAAGGTGCGCTATGTCGATACAAGAACTTCAACCGTTGAGCTTGATAAGGTTGCGGAAAGAGAACGTCTGGAAAATCTGGTAACGGATGATGATGTTTCTAAGCTGAAGAACGGCGGAAGAAGCAAGAAGCATGCCAAAAAGCAGAACGTAAAAGAAAAGGAAATTAAGCAGAAAGAAATGCCGAAAAAGAAAGAAAAGGAAGCTCCGACGGAGATCGAAATTCCTGAGTTTATTACGGTAGGCGATCTTGCCTCGAAGCTTTCAAAAGGTGCCGCGGAAGTTGTTAAAAAGCTGATGATGCTCGGCGTTATGGCTACAATAACCCAATCGGTTGATTATGAAACTGCGGCATTGATTGCAAGCGATTTCGGCGTTGAGGCAAAGCCGGAGATTGTTTTGACCAAGGAAGATATTCTTTTTGCGGAGGAAGAAGATAAACCGGAGGATTTGGAGACTCGTCCACCTGTAGTTGTTGTTATGGGACACGTTGACCATGGTAAAACCTCGCTTTTGGATGCAATCAGACACACTTCGGTTACCGATACCGAAGCCGGCGGAATTACTCAGCATATAGGTGCGTACAGTGTAAAGCTTAATGACCGTGTTATTACTTTCCTTGATACACCGGGACATGAAGCTTTTACAACCATGCGTGCAAGAGGTGCTCAGGTTACAGACGTTGCAATACTTGTTGTTGCGGCGGATGACGGTATTATGCCGCAGACAATAGAAGCAATTAACCACGCAAAGGCGGCAGGTGTAACAATTGTCGTTGCAATCAACAAAATCGATAAAGAGGGCGCAAATGTTGAACGCGTAAAGCAAATGCTTATCGAGCATGACCTTGTTCCTGAGGAATGGGGCGGAGATACCGTATGCGTTGAGGTGTCGGCAAAACAGAAGATAAATATTGACGGTCTTTTGGAAATGGTTCTGCTTATTGCGGATATGAAAGAGCTTAAGGCAAATCCAAACAAAGCGGCTAAGGGTACCGTTATCGAGTCTCGCGTAGACAAGGGTAAGGGTCCGGTGGCGACAGTTCTTGTTCAAGAAGGAACTTTGAATGTTGGAGATATCGTAATTGCGGGTACTGCGGTAGGACACGTTCGTGCGATGGTGAACGATAAGGGCAGACGTATGAAAACTGCCGGACCGTCAACACCGGTTGAAATTCAGGGTCTTTCCGAAGCTCCCATGGGCGGCGATATAATGTTTGCGGTTAAGGACGAAAAGTTGGCGAAAGAAGTTGCCGAAGCAAGAAAGCAGGAGCAGAAAGAAAACAGATTCAATCAGACGGTTAAAGTTTCTCTTGATAACCTGTTTGACCAGATAGATGAGGGAAATATGAAAGAGTTGAACATCATAATAAAGGCTGATGTTCAGGGCTCCGTTGAGGCGGTTCGACAATCACTTGAAAAGCTTTCTAACGAAGAAGTGCGCGTAAGAGCGATACATGGCGGTGTAGGTGCGATAAACGAGTCGGACGTTATGCTGGCAAATGCTTCAAACGCAATTATAGTAGGCTTCAATGTTCGTCCGGATTCCGGTGCATTGGCTGCGGCTGAAAGTCAGGACGTGGATATTCGTATGTACCGTGTAATTTATCAAGCAATCGAAGAGATTGAAGCCGCAATGAAAGGTATGCTTGACCCGAAATTTAAGGAAGTTGTCATCGGTCATGCCGAAATTCGTCAAACATTTAAGGTTTCCGGTGTCGGAACAATTGCCGGAGCTTACGTTACGGACGGTAAGATTTCCAGAAACTCCGAAGTTCGACTTGTTCGTGACGGTATTGTGCTTCACGAGGGCAAAATAGCCAGCCTTAAGAGATTCAAAGATGATGCTAAAGAGGTTTCCGAGGGATTTGAGTGCGGAACAAGCATTGAAAACTACAATGACCTTAAGGAAGGCGACATAATGGAATGTTTCGTTATGGAGGAAGTCGAAAGATAGTCTTATGAAAGGCGGTCATTTTATGGCAAATAACAGAATAAATAAAATTAACGAAGAGGTGCGCCGAGAGCTTGCGGCCGTTGTACGTGAGCTCAAAGACGCACGTATTCCCATGATGACAAGTGTGGTAGCTGTGCATGTAACAAATGACTTGAGCTATGCAAAGTGTTACATGAGCGTTATGGGGAATGAGGAAACACAAAAAAAGGCTATTGAGGGGTTAAAATCCGCCGCCGGCTTTATAAGACGAGAAGTTGGCAGGAGAATTGACCTTCGCCATACACCCGAATTTTTGTTTGAGCTTGACCATTCCATCGAGCATGGCGCGTATATAAACAAAATTTTAAAAGATATTGAGCGGAGTGATAACGATGAATAAAATCATTGAACTTATTAATTCCGCCGAAACTATAATCATTATGGCGCATGAGCGCGAGGATGCCGATGCGGTGGGAAGCTGTTATGCAATGAAATCCGCGCTTTCGGCAATCGGTAAGAGGGCGGAATGTATTTTTTCTGATGCGCCGGAGCGACATCTTGAATTTATGGGAAAAAATTATCTGCTTCCCGACGAGATGGAGGCAAACGGCGCGGATTTATGCATTTGCCTCGATTGCGGTGATTTAACGCGGATAGGCAAGCGCAAACTGTTTTTTGAAACAGCAAAAAAAACTATATGCATAGACCATCACGAAACCAACGTGGGCTTTGCGGATGAAAATTATGTAGATTCGGAATCTCCCGCAACGGGAGAAATTCTTTTTGAGCTTTTTGAAAAAATGGGAATTGTTTTGACAAAATATATTGCCGAAAACTTGTACGCCGCAATAAGTGCCGATACAGGTAGCTTTAAATACAGCAATGTTCGCCCGAATACCTTGCGTATTGCGGCAAAGCTTTTGGAGTACGGAATAGATCATGCCGAGATATCAAGATATCTTTATGACAGCGAACCTATTGAAATAATGAAATTTAAGGGACATATAATGGATAATGTTGAGCAGTTTTGCGGCGGAAAGCTGAATGTTGTTACTGCAAGCCGCGAAGTGCTTGAAAAATACGGAATTGAAGAAAAGGACAGCGGAGATATAGTGAATATCGCAAGAGCCGTAGCAGGATGCGAAATCGCCGTATCGGTTAGAGAAGCCGACGGCAAAGTTAAAATAAGCTTCCGTTCAAACGGAAAATACAGTGTGACGCAAATTGCCGCAAAATACGGAGGCGGAGGACATGCGATGGCGGCAGGCGCCGCCGCTAAAGGGCGAACGATTGACGATATTAAGGCTGATATAATAAAGGCTTGCGAGGAAATTATTAATGGTTGAATATGATAAGGATGCGATAGTTTATCCATACATCACATCATATATACGCGGAGAAATTCCGGAGAAAAGCGGAATATTAAAGGAACTGGAGGAGTATGCGGCGGAACATTCGGTGCCGATAGTTCAGCCGGAAACGGCAAAGCTGCTTGAAGTGCTGATGTGTATTAAACGACCGATGCGTATTCTGGAAGTAGGATGTGCTATAGGATACTCGGCAATTTTGATGGCTCAGTACCTTGAAAAGGGCGGAAGTATAACTACCCTTGAATGGGATGCCGAAACGGCGGAAAGGGCACGCGAAAACATTGAAAAAGCCGGGCTTTCGGATACCATTACAGTTATTTGCAGTGATGCAAAGGACGTACTGCCAACACTTACCGGAGAATATGATGTAATTTTTTTGGACGGGCCGAAAGCGCATTATATATACATGCTGAACGATTGCATACGACTTTTAAAAAGGGGCGGTATGCTGATATCGGACAACATTTTGTATAAAGGTATGATTGCGGATGATGCGCATGTTATCAGGCGCAAAATAACTATAGTAAAACGATTAAGACGTTTTATTTCCGCGCAGGTGCAGCGCGGAGAACTTGAAACCGTTATTCTGCCGGTAGGAGACGGTGTAACGGTTGCAGTTAAGAAATAGAAAGGAATAATTTGATGAATAAACCGGAATTATTAGCTCCCGGCGGAAGCCTGGAAAAGCTTAAAACCGCTATTTTGTACGGTGCGGATGCAGTTTACGTGGGTGGCGAAGCGTTTAGTCTGCGAGTTGCGGCGGAAAACTTTTCCTTTGAGGAAATGCGGGAGGGCTTGAAATTTGCGCATGAAAGAGGTAAAAAGGTTTACTTAACGGCGAATATTCTTCCTCACAACAGTGATATAGATGAATTTGAAAAATATATAGAAAAAATTGCATCTCTCGGATTTGATGCGGTTTTGGCAGCTGACCCGGGAATAATGCAGATTATATCGGAGCGTGCACCGGATTTGCCTATTCATATAAGCACCCAGGCGAACAATATAAATTATAAAAGCGCGGAGTTCTGGTATAAGCAGGGAGCAAAACGTGTTGTGCTTGCACGCGAAATGAGCATGCGGGAGATATGTGAAATCAGAGAAAGAACACCTAAAGAGCTTGAGCTTGAAGCTTTTGTGCATGGTGCAATGTGTATTTCCTATTCGGGAAGGTGTCTTTTGTCCAACTATATGACATCCCGCGATTCCAACAGGGGCGCTTGTGCGCATCCTTGCAGGTGGAATTACAGCCTTGTTGAAGAGACAAGACAGGGAGAATATTTGCCGGTGTATGAAAATGAGCGTGGCACGTTTATATTTAATTCAAAGGATTTGTGCATGATTGAGCACATTCCGGAGTTGATTGAAAGCGGAATTTCAAGCTTTAAGCTTGAAGGACGCGTTAAAACTTCATATTATGTCGCAACGGTGGTTAAAGCATATCGTGAGGAGATAGACAGATATCTTGCAGACCCTGAGGGTTATAAATTTGACAAATCACAGCTTGAAGAACTCTGTAAGGTGAGCCACAGACCGTATTCTACGGGATTTTATTTCGGAAAAACCAATGAAGATTCTCAAGTGTATTCATCAAGCTCATATATCCGCGATTATGATTTAATCGGTATTGTTACAGACTATGATGAAAAAAGCGGAATAGCAACGGTTTCTCAGCGAAACAGATTTTTTGTCGGCGATGAAGTGGAAATTATGCAACCAGGAAAACCGTTTTTCCAGCAGAAGATTTCGCACATGGAAAATGAATCCGGGGAAAGCATTGATGCCGCAAGGCACGCGGAAATGGTTTTGAAAATTCCTATGGAGAAGCCCGTGGTAAAGGACGCGATTTTAAGAAAGGCGAGAGAGGAGCGGAAGTAATGTCTGATTACAATTTTGAGGACGAATTTATAGATTTTGGGAAATGTATCCGACGTGTGAGACTTAAAAATAAGCTGACACAGGCAGAATTTGCGGAAATTATCGGAAAATCCGCGGCTACGGTTTACGCATACGAAAATAATACAATTGTTCCGCCCTTTAGAGTTCTCCAAACTATTGCGAGCATTTTTCATGTTCCGGTAGGCGAACTTATGGATTTGGAGGAGTGGCTTTTGGACGGAAAGACACTCAGAGAGCTTCAGAATATGTACATTGCGGTAACGGGTATCGAGGATGAAGAATAAAAAACGGCTTTCTGAGGCCGTAAATGCAGCCGTGGCATGCGCGGGAAATATATCTTTCGGTGAGAGAGCAATCAATCGTATACGCTTTTCAAAACAGTACAATGCGGCGTATGAATATTTAGAGAAAAATTATTCAAAAGCCGCATGCTCACAATTGGTTAAAACAGACAGAGGCTGGTCATTGGCGGTTACCGTTTCCGGAAGATACTTTATATTGTACATAACAGATGATAAGGACGGTGTATTTCATTTCAGAGAATACGACGTTAAATCTTGAAATTTATAAATTCGGAAAGGTGTTTTGTTTATGAAGAGAACATGGAATTTATTTATGCTTACGCTTGCGGGAATAACAAATGCGATAGGGATAACGATATTTCTTTCGCCGGTTAATTTGTATGATAGCGGAATATCGGGAACATCAATGCTTTTGGAACGAATTACGCCCGAGAACATGACCCTTTCTCTGTTTTTGCTTGTCTTAAATATTCCGCTATTTTTGTATGGTCTGAAAAAACAGGGGAAAGAATTCACATTTTACGCTATATATACGGTTGTGATTTATTCTGTATCTGCTTATGTAATAAAGGACGTACTGCCGGTAGACGTAACTCGTGCTTCACCTCTTGCCGGCCAGGACTTGATTTTGTGTGCACTGTTCGGCGGATTGATTTCTGGAGTCGGAAGCGGTCTTGCAATCAGATACGGCGGAGCCATGGACGGCATTGAAGTTATGGCAGTGATTTTTGCAAAGCGTATCGGTATAACGGTGGGAATCTTTGTAATGGTATATAATGTTATTTTATATATTATCTGCGGTGTGGTTTTGAAAAGCTGGATATTGCCACTGTATTCAATCATTGCATACGCGGCGGCTTTAAAGACAATTGACTATATTGTAGAGGGCTTTGACCGGTCTAAATGTGCGATGATTATTACCACAAAGCCGGCCGAAATAAGTAAGGCGCTGTCGGACACTTTTGAGTGCGGAACGACCTGGACAGAGGCGCGCGGCGGTTTTTCAAATACATACCGCGCGATGGTATATTTTGTTGTAAACAGATTTCAAGTGGTTAAGCTTAAAGAGATTGTGCACGAAATCGATCCGTATGCATATATAACGATTAGCGAAGTCGCGGATGTGTTTTCGTCAAATATATAGCAAAAATTGTGAGTAACTGATTTTTACCGAGGTGGTCATATGAAGAAAAATAAAGGCGTTTGGCGCTGGATTTACGCAAACGGAAAAAGGAATATCCCGGTAATCTTGCTTTTAACTGCGGTGAGTATTGTTTTGTCGTTGGTGCAGATTCGTTTTGCAACAGCTTCAAGGTCGCTTATGGATATTGCAACCGGAGTTATAGAGGGGAGAATGTCCGGAGCATTTTTTGTGCTTGCGGCACTTCTTTTGATTAGGCTTGTTTTGCAGATATTTATAAATTATCTGAATGTTCACGCCTCCTCGCGTTTTGAAATTGCGCTTAAAAGGCACCTTTTCAAAATATTGATAAATAAGGATTATCTTTCGGTAGCAAAATATCATTCCGGTGAGCTTTTAAACAGAATTAACAGTGATGTATCAGTTATTGTAAGCGGGATTATTGCGATAATTCCCTCTGCGGCTCTGTTTTTGACAAGCATTATCGGTGCGTTCTGCGTGCTTTACAGCATAGAGAGCACACTTGCCGTTATTATTCTCTGCATTGGCCCGGTAGTGGCGGTAGGTGCGCGGATTTATTCGGTAAAATACAAGAGTATGCATAAAAAATGCCAGGAATATGACGGAAAAACAAAGTCATTTATGCTGGAAATTTTACAAAATCTTCTTGTGGTAAAATCTTTTGAGTGTGAGGAAAAAATGCTTGATAAGAGCGAGGAACTGCAAAAAAACAGCTATCGATTAAGGGTAAAAAGAGTTACCGTTTCGGTAGTTGCGCAGATAGGACTTTTCCTCATATTTAATGCCGGTTACTATTTTGCCATGGCGTATGCCGCATACCGCCTTTCTGAGGGGGCTTTGACCTACGGTGACGTTACGGCTATTTTGGCTCTTGTATCGCAAATTCAAACTCCGTTTAAAAATGTGTCAAGCCTTGTGCCGCAGGCATTTGCCGTATCTGCTTCTGTGGAACGATTGATAGAACTTGAAAACCTAAAGTGTGAAAATGAAACCGGAGAGACTTTGCCTCCGGACACATATGAAAACATGAAGCATATTGTGTTTGACAAGGTCAAATTTTCCTACAGTGATGATTCGGTGGTATCAGGCATAAATATGAAGATAAATAAGGGCGAATGTGTTGTAATTGCAGGAGAATCCGGTGCGGGAAAGAGCACCGCCATAAAGCTTCTTTTGGGTATAATGACCCCGGATGAAGGGAGAATTTATATCGACGGCAAAAATGGTGAGCTGGAGCTTGGCAGTAACACTCGCGGATTGTTTGCGTATGTGCCGCAGGGAAATTTAATTTTGTCGGGAACGATACGCGAAAATATAACATTTGCAAACACCTCAGCTACCGATGAGGAAATAATACATGCGGCAAAAGTAGCACAGATTTGGGATTTTATCACAACACTTGATAACGGCTTGGATACCGAGCTTGGGGAAAAGGGACTTGGATTGTCCGAAGGTCAGACACAGCGAATTTCCATAGCCAGAGCAATTTTGCACAACGCACCGATTTTGCTTTTGGATGAATCCACATCTGCCCTTGATTCGGTTACCGAAATAGCACTTCTTAAGGCAATACGCGAGATGACGGATAAAACTTGCATCATAGTAAGCCATAAGCAGGCGGCGTTTGATATGTGCGACAGCGTGGTTTATATTGAAAAGAACACAAAAGAAAGGGAAAAATAATGGGAAAATTTGACGGAATACTTCTTGGCACAGATTTGGATGGAACTCTTTTGAACAATGAATGTAAAGTGTCAGACGAAAATATAAAAGCAATCGAATATTTTAAAAAGGAGGGCGGCTTGTTCACCTTTGTTTCGGGACGCGTTCCGAGCGGTGCAAGAATTGTTTTGGACTATGTTCGCCCAAATATCCCGGCTGTTACCTTTAACGGAGGGGGAATATACGATTTTGAGGCAGATAAACTCATCGGCGGAGATTGGCTTGACAGGGGCGCGGCAGATGTTGTAAAATATGCTGACTCAAAAACAGAGGATTTGGGACTTATTATCTGCACGGATGAAGATATTATTTTCAGCAAAATGAATAAATGGGTGCATGAGTATATATTGGAGGAAAATTCGCCGCCTATCGAGAAGCCTTATTATGAGATTCAAAAACCGTGGAAAAAGGTAATGTTTGTTGTTTCGGATGAGATAATGCCGGAATTCAAAAAAATGATAGCTGAATCGGAATTTTTTGATAAATACGACTTTATGCAGAGCGACCCGCATTATTATGAAATTCTGCCTAAGGGCACAAATAAAGGTTCGGGGCTGGGAAAGCTTACCGAGCTTGTGGGAATAGATAAAAGGAAGGTTATTGCAATAGGAGATAATGAAAACGATATAAGCATGATAAAAACGGCGGCGGTCGGTATTGCGGTGGGCAATGCATGTGAAGAACTTAAAGCAGTGGCGGATATGGTTACTGTCCGAAATACCGAAAGTGCAATCGCAACAGTAATAAATTCTGTTGAAAAAGGTGAAATCACATTGCCGAAAAGTTGTTAACAATGTGTAAATATCACTGAAAGTGCTTTAAAAATTGCCGCAAATGTGTTAGAATGATTCCATGCGATGCTTGAAGTCATGAAAAAAGCGGAATCTAAAGTGTTCGCTGATTTTAATATATCGGCGTGTTATGAGATTTTGACAGCGTTAACTGCTGTAACATATATTATTTTACGCGGCGGTGCCGTGTGTTTTTGAGGAAAGGATAATCGGAAATGAATTTATGTTCACGCTGTCACAAGAATCCGGCAGTGGTTTATATCACTAAGGTGGAGGGTGACAAGACAACAAATGAGGGGTTGTGCATAGCTTGTGCAAAAGAGCTGGGCATAGCACCGATAAATAATATGATTGAGCAGATGGGAATTTCGGATGAAGATATAGAAAATATGAATTCCGAAATGTCAAGCTTTATGAGCAATATGGAGGAAAATCCCGAAGCTCTTGAAGGACTTATGTCGGGATTTTTCCCGAATGATGCCGAGGAGGGCGGAGCGCCAACCGCACCGCTGGATTTTCTTAAAGGATTTATGCCTGGCGGAAAAAACGAAGACAAAACGCAGGGAACGGAAAAGTCTCGGAAAGAAAAAAAGCATTTCGGTAAGAAAAAGAGTATGTTGGACACTTACGGAACCGACCTGACACAAAAGGCTAAGCTCGGTAAGGTGGACAGAGTAATAAACCGCCATGCGGAAATCGAACGCGTAATTCAAATATTAAATCGTCGTTCAAAAAATAATCCGGTTATATTAGGTGAGCCGGGCGTTGGTAAAACCGCGATTGCGGAGGGACTTGCTTGCAGAATTGCAGAGGAAAAAGTTCCGCCGAAGCTGTTCGGATACCGGCTTTACCTGATTGATTTTACCGCACTGGTTGCCGGAACACAGTTCAGAGGTCAGTTTGAAGCACGCTTAAAAAGCTTGCTTGCAGAGGCGGAAGAAGCCGGAAACGTTATCTTGGTAATCGATGAAATTCACAATATTGTGGCTGCCGGGGATGCCGAGGGTGCAATGAGCGCAGCGAATATTCTAAAGCCGGCACTTGCAAGAGGTGAAATTCAGGTTATCGGCGCAACCACTCTTGCCGAGTACCGCAAGCATATCGAAAAAGATTCCGCCCTTGAAAGGCGTTTTCAGCCTGTTTTGATTGATGAGCCAAGTGTTTTGGAGTCGGTGGAAATTTTAAAGGGAATACGGGATTATTACGAAAAATACCATGAGGTAACCATCTCGGACAGTGTTATCGAGGCAGCTTGCCGCATGAGCGAAAGATATATAACCGACAGATTTTTGCCTGATAAAGCGATAGATGTAATAGATGAGGCGGGAAGCAGAGTAAACCTTAAAAATATCGCTCTTTATGATGTTAAAAAAATAAAAAATCGCTTGTCCGAAATCACTACCGAATCCAACGAAGCTGCGGAAAATCAGGATTTTGAGCGTACCGCAAAGCTTCGTCAGGAGGAGCTGGAGCTTAAAGAAAAGCTTTCCGAAAGAGAAGAGGCGGCAAAGGGTGCTGAGGTCACTATTGATGATGTGGCGGCAGTAATTGAAAATTGGACTAAAATTCCGGTGCATAAGCTGACGGAAGATGAGTCGAAAAAGCTTCTTGAATTGGAAAATAGAATACATGAGAGAGTAATCGGTCAGGAGGAGGCGGTTTCTGCAGTTGCGCGTGCAATAAGACGCGGCAGAGCGGATATTTCCTTAAAAAAACGTCCGGTGTCATTTATATTTGCCGGGCCTACAGGTGTGGGAAAAACCGAGTTGGTAAAAACAATTGCCGAGGTAATGTTTGACAATGAGGATGCTC
>CAYMBZ010000018.1:0-25178 GCA_964388835.1 uncultured Lachnospiraceae bacterium | reverse complement strand
CTGCCGCAAACTCCTCGCGTGTCATGCTGTTATCCGGCTTAAAATATAATTTTCCGTTTTCCTCGTATCCACTGATAATTTCATTTTTGTACATATCTTTTATGATATCCTTTGCCCAATGCTCCGCTGTATCAAAAAACGGATTGTCCGATTCCACCGTTATCGGGATTTTCTTTGAATAATCGCCCGCGGAAACCAGCAATTCTCCCTTCCCTCCGTCCGATGTGATAACCAACTCGTTATCATCCGTTATATACCCCAAATCATTCGTAACCTCTACGTTAAAGCAATTGTCGGAAGTTTTTAAATCGATATAGTAATACTGCGCAGTAAAATTAAATTTTAAAGTGTCATCTTTTTTTAGGCTCAGCGTTTCTACCAAAGCATCATTTTCCGCATTGTACACATTGATATTCGTAGGCGTTTCATATGTTTTGTACTTTGCTCTTCCGTCGATTCCTGCCGCAGACACAGATACCGTAAACTCCCCGTCTCCCTTCGCCGTAAGCAAACCGTTTTCGGTTATTGTGCTGTACGTTCCTTCAACATCAAAGGTAACGTCCTCCGGTACATCTGCCGAGTAATACGCCGAATCCGCCGCCGCAGGATACAGTACCTCTGAATATCCCGAAAGATAGTGCTGTTCAAAAGGATAAATATAAAGGTGCGCAACATCTCCCGTAGGCTTATTGGTGTTTGTCAGAAAAATGTAATTTGAACAGCTTCTGAGCTTTCCCTCGGACGGAGAATTTAATACAGCATTTTCATCCGTTCCCGGGTATATTCCCGAAATAGCGGTTGAACCGCCGCCGTCTAAATTTATGGCATCACGGCAACCCAGCTCTTTCATTCGCATCGCAAGAGTTTTAAGCTGTGCGCCATAACTGTACGGTTTTTGGCGGCCATCCAAAACATAAAAAATTATATTTCCGCTTTCGGTGATTCCCACGGCGGTACGCGGAGCCGCACCTGCCGCAAATCCGCTTTGCACTTTGCCGTCCTTTACAAGGGTTTCACCTACGCTTCCCAGCCCCGATACAGCTTCTTTCCACCTATCACTTCCGATTGCCTTGCTTGAAATAGTAACCTCATCCCCTATATTAAGCGCGTTTAACGCCTCCAAAAGCTCCGTTCTTCCGCTTTCATTAACGGTTAGTACTATTTTATCCGCGGGAATTTTGATTGAACCGTCATAATTAAATTTTTCTTCAACAACCGCCGTCAATTCATCACCTATGCCGAGATTTCCGTCAATATCTCCCAAAATGAGATTTAACGACGGTGACTCGGTGTGGTTGTTTTCGTCAAAATCCGATGTATAAAGATTTATCACATCGGTTATATTCTGATTGTATTTGTTTATATGCGCGATATCGACACTCATTTCGCCCGATACAAGCATTGTTTCGATTGAAAGTGGTGCAATAAATCCCTCACCGTTTTTACAAAAGCCCACCGATTGATAAGTTTCGGTATCCTTTGAAACGATTTTCCCGTCCGCAATAACATGTCCCATCGGAACACCCGTCTGCCAAGAAAAATATGATGCATTAATACCTATCATAGGAACCATTTCGTTTTCTTTCATATATGCTTCCGCTTGCTTTACCGTTTTTAATCCCCACAACTTACCGCCGTTTACCACCGTCGGTATTATATCACTGTTCGGGGTATATTCCGAATAATATTCCGCTTGTTTCCCTACCCCCGATTGCTCGGAAAGAAATGTGTTTTTATAAAAATCGGTGCCTTGAGCAATCTCGTGTGACCACGTTGTGATTACGTTTCCCAAAACCGATGCATATACCTGCTGAGTTAGCAGTATAAATGCCGAAATAACGGCAATTGCTTTTTTATTCATATATCATTACCTCTTTTCATCATAGGTTATATTATAGTACAAAAAAGAAAAAAAGTAAACAAAGTGCAGGAAAATATTTTTGGAAATTTCCTCCTACACCGATTAATGCCCGTGTGGTTTCTCTTCAAGTTTTTCAAATCCGCGTCCGATATCCTCGCGGATAAAATTGTAAAATAAGTACGCAAGCGGTATCAGTACAACAAATATTGCTTTTCCTTTAAATGTTTCGCAAAGCATCGTTCCCCAAACAACGCCCGCAATGAAGAAAACCAACATAAGAAAATGCTTGCGCCACCTTGTTCTGTGGCTTTTATCCGCAGAATTTATATGCCGTATCTCCCGGGCAAGCCCTACACCGATTTGGCGAATATGATTTGTCGCAAAGGTTGTTGCCATCGGCGTTCCCTGGGCTTGACGGAATGTATTGTATTGCATGGATGCGATAAAATTTATCGCTATCTGTGATATCTGCACCGGTGCACTTTCAGGAAGCAGACCTAAAAACACCACCATACACATTTCAATCCCCAAAAGAAGCGTATCCCAGCGAATTTTAAGCTTGTGCTTCACGGGATTGGGCAGAATTTCCGAAAAAAACGCACCCAAAATATACGCGAAAATCGGTATCACATAATACAGCACATTGTGCCATTTTCTCATTCCCAGCGATAATCCCATCAACACAAGATTACCCGTCTGCGCGTTGCAGAACACGTTTCCGCGCAGTACATAGGTAAACGCACCGTAAAATCCCGATATTGCCATAAGTGTATAAAATACTCCGTTTCTTTCACAGAGCAGATATTTGTCATTCGTCTGTTCCATCATTATTTTCGTTGCTCCTGTAAAGTGCGCGGTATTCACTCGGCGTAAGTCCAGTTTTTTGCTTGAAGGACCTTATGAACGTAGAGCGGTTATAAAATCCCACGCGCATATAAATGTCGCTGATTTTTACATTTTCTTCCTTCAGCATTTCCTCAGCCTTGTTTATTCTGAGCTGAGTCAAATAAGTTTTAAAAGCTATCCCCAGATGCTGATTTATCTTTTTTGAAAGGTATTTTTTCGAAACATTGAATTTATCCGCAAGATTTTCCAAATACAAATCCTCATCATAATGATTTTCAATATATTCCGTCACCTTTGCGATGTCAAGATTTTTGTTTAGCATATCGCCACCGTCACCGATAATCCCGGCAACAATTTCAAAAATAGTTTCCTGAATTTCATCTGCGGACAATTTCAGCGTTTCGTTTAAAAATTCCAATTCGCTTTTGCCGCAAAATATGTCGGAGCAGCTTTTCCCTTTAATTTCCGTTATCTTATAAAGTGCACAAATAATTGTAAGATAAATCCTCTGGCACTGCTTATATGACATCTTTGTGCAACGCTCAAAAACATTTTTCAAATATGCCGTACACTGCTCACCGTATCCTGCAACTACGTAATTGGTAAGAATGTTTTCAATATTTGTCGAAATATCCGTACCTGCCGGAAGTGTGTTTTCAATATCAACACGCTCGGAATTGATTTCGCTGTGAATGCGCGAAAGCGCTTCACCGTGCGTCTGTTTAAGACCCTTTATTCCCTTATGAATATCACCCGTTCCGAAATAAATGTCCATATACATTTTGTCCGTAGCAAGCAAACCGCGTATTTCCTCTATTTTCTCGTCCACCCTCGCCTTATCATTTTCATCCGAAACGTTTAAAAGCAGGTACATGTAATTTCCTGTACTCGGTATATTAAATGTAGTAAAATCTGCTTCAAAAATTGACTTCAACGCCTTAAACAATTCCGAAGCAAGCACTCGTTCGTCCACACCCTCAATCATTGTAGCGGAAAGCGGCAGGTTAACACTTAAACTTATCACAACGGAAATGAAATATTCATTTCTGAAAATCAGCTTGTTCATTTCGTCATCGTTGCCGTCCGAAACATTGTTCAAAATATCCGTAACGTATTTTTGCTGACTGTAGGATAAGGTTTTGCTTAAATCTTTGTTTAGGTCAGCATTTTCACTGATAATATCAGAAATTGCATCGATAATGTAATTCAAGTCCACATGTTCACCGCCTGCACCGGGATTCTGCCCGGAAATGCGCTTCGCAAGCTTTTGCCAAGGCGAATAGAAAAAATGTGCTCCGAAAACTGCGTACATTGTAAGTAACAACATAGCCGCCAAAATATAATATATAAAATTCATGAAAATGGGATGCGTATAATCATTCAGCTCAGAAAACGGAATTACAACGCAGTATTCGTACCCGAAAAATTCCGAGCGCTCCGTTGTTTTTATGCAGTAGTAATTCTTTCCGCCGCTTTTAATTTTGTCCACAACGCAGTAATTTGTCGAAAACTTTGTCAATCTTTCCTTGAACTTTGCTTCCTCAATCAAATTCTCGCTTGAAGCGGTTACGTACTTCCCGTCCGCGGCACTGCGCATATAAAAACTGCTGTTAGGTGTAAAGTAGTGCGCCAAAAAAGAATCATACAACTTCTCACTGTCAAAATTATATATTACAATATTCGCATTATATGTACCGAAAACCACCGGTGTTACATTCTTCACACGACTCGAGCCCACCGTTTTAACCTCCGTGGGCTGTAAAATTCTTGAGTGATCCTTGCTGGTGGTGTAATTTATCCAATATTCCGTGGGATAATTGCTGTAAACATAACTGTTTTCAAAATAACTGTCCATATTATATATACCGTTAGTTGTTACGACAAATCCGTTTTTTCTGTTCACAACCGCGATATTATCAAATATTTGAAACTGCTTTTCTATATTGAAGAGCACATTTTTTACCGTATTCAACGTTGCACGGTCAATCTTTTCCTCTTTTGCATCCTCATCTATTATATAGCGGATATCCGTATTTGCAACATGGGTCGGATTATTTATCACAACGGAATTCAATATATCTTCAATATTTTTAAGTGATTGATTAAACTCGTTTACATAAATTGAAATCAATTTTTCTCTGTAGTTTTCCATGTAATAATTGTTTGAAAGCCACAAAAATAAAACCGCCAACACTATCGGTATACACAAAACAAGAAAAAACTTGTTGTTTTTATTAAATCTGAGTTTCTTTAATGTACCCGCTTTCATAATCTGTCTCCTCTCATATTTGCATAACATAATACGCAAATTCTCGTTCCGATTGTGTCGATATGTATGCCCCGTTTACCGGTTATTTTACTTTGTAAAACCAACCGTTATATGCAATTCATTTCCACCTCATCCACCGCAAGCGGTTCCACCTTAGATTTCTATTCTTGCCGCGGGCAATTCATTGAGTTTAATCGCTTCACGAATAAAGTAATTATATAACATTTAAATTTTCTTGTCAATCAAATGTTTAAAAATGTAAACAATTGCCACGTATGACGAATTTTGCAACACATTTTTTTCTTTTTTATACAAAAGCAGAAATTTCGTGCTTGAAATCATACATGACGTATGATACTATGAACACAAATCGATACCGCACCACTTGCGGTATATTTCATCGAGAGGAGATATATTTATGAAAGCAAAATTTAACACAAGCGCAAAAAAGGCAATTACATTACTGCTGGCTATGGCTCTTTCGCTTCCGCTGTGCACTTCATGTAATAATGAAAAAAGCGATACAGATGCCGACGGCAGGACCATTTTGTCGGTTGGCGCATGGCCTACCAAAAGCGGTTCCACTCTTGAAACCTACGAAAAAAGAAAATCGGAATTTGAAGAGGAAAACAAAGATGTTGTTATCGTTCCCGATACTTGGGCATTCGATTTAAAGACATTTTATCCGAAAGCCGAGGCGGGAATGTTACCTAATGTATTCCTCACACACTTTACGGAAATGCCGCAAATTTTAAGTGCGGATTACTCTTCTGATATAACGGATGTTTTAGCCGCAAGAGGATATGATGGAAAATTCTCCTCAAAAATTACCGATTTGGTTTCAAAAGACGGAAAAATGTATGCTTTTCCATATGAAGCGTATGTGCTCGGGCTTGCATATAACACAGAGCTGTTTGAAGCGTCAGGTCTTATGAACCCGGACGGCACACCTCAACAGCCGAAAAACTGGGATGAGCTTGCGCAGATGGCTGTAAAAATCAAGGAAGCAACCGGGAAACCGGGATTCATATTCCCCACCTCCGGAAATCAGGGTGGCTGGATATTCAACAGTGTTGCATGGTCATTCGGTGTAGACTTCATGGAGCAGGATTCAAACGGAAAGTGGAAAGCCAACTTCAACAGCGATGAATGTGTGGAGGCACTTGAATTCATTAAATCCTTGAAATGGAAATATGATGTTCTTCCGTCCAATACCCTTATAGATTGGGATGAGGAGTTCAAAACTTTCTCAACAGGCGGAGCAGCTATGATGATTACAGCAGGTGATGTCACAAATTATGTTGCATCATACGATATGAAGCCGGAACAACTTGGTATTATGGGACTTCCCGCAGGTCCGAAACGTCACGTAACCCTTATGGGCGGAAACGTTTATGCACTTGCAAACAATGTAACCGATAAGCAGAAAGATGCGGCAATAAGATGGCTTGAAAAGAGTGGTTACGGCTACAACCTTACCGAAGATTCTAAAAAATCCATTGAAAATTCTATCAAGCTTAATGTTGAGAAGAACCAGCTTGTAGGTGTTAAATCGATGAGCGTTTGGAGTGACAACAGCGATGTCCTCAAATACAAAAACGAAATGATTGACAAATATTGTAATGTTAATCCCAATCATGTAAAACTTTACAATGACTTTGTTTTGGATGACAGCGTTGAAATTCAGGCAGAAGAGCCTGTTTGCGCCCAAGACCTCTACGGAACACTTGATAACTGTATTCAAGAGGTTCTCAATAATCCGGATGCGAATTGCCGCGAGCTTCTTGAAAAAGCAAATAGTGACTTCCAGACAAACTATCTTGACAATATAGATTACTGATTAGATTAAAGGAATGAAATGGCGTATGTCAACTTTAGAAAAAAAACAAAAAAAGAAAAAAATAAACATGCATAAGGTTCGTGATAACTTGGACGGCTGGATACTTATGTTGCCTGCGGTTATCATACTTTATCTTATGGTGTGGCGCCCTACGGTTATGGGCGGTATATGGTCCATGTTTAAAATGAAAGGTTATACACCGACGGAGTTTGTGGGATTTCGTAACTTTATTGAGGTGGTGAAGGACACTCAGTTCTTCCCCACCCTCATAAATACCGTAGAATATGTTGTATGGTCGCTCATAATCGGATTTCTTCCGCCTCTTGTAATTGCAATTATGCTGAATGAAATGGTGACTTTTAAAAACGGTTTTAGAGTTTTAATATACCTTCCGGCACTTATCCCGTCCGTTGCGGCACTTTTGATATGGTACTACATATATTATCCTGACCAGAGCGGTCTTTTAAACATGTTATTGATGAAGCTCGGTATGGAACCGTACACCTGGTTAAATGACGGACGTTTTACGATACTTTACATAATAATCGCTAAAACCTGGAGCGCATTCCCGCCTACAATGTTGCTGTATTATGCTTCGGTTCAATCGATTTCATCCGAACTTTATGAGGCGGCGATAATTGACGGTGCGGGAATATTCCGCAGACTTTCTTGCGTGACTTTCCCTCAGATGTCCGGAATATTGCTTTTGAACTTTATCCGTCAGATGATTTCGGTATTCCAAATCATGGAGGAGCCTCTCGCAATGACGGGCGGCGGTCCTAACGGTGCTTCGATATCCCTGGGATTTCAGCTTTACAAGTACGGCTTCGTCAACAACCGTGCCGGTCATGCAATGGCGTTGGGTGCAATAATCTTCTTCTTGCTGATTATATTCACCTGTTCATACTTCTACTTCAACAAACGTGTTGAAGAAAACTACTAAGGAGGTGCTTGATGGAATGAAATGTTTTGACAATAAACCCACCTCCGTTCTATGCGCTTCGGATTTAAAATCCTTAAAAGGCAAAGTTGTATATTGGGCAATTTTTGCAATACTCGTCATTATGTGTGTTATTGCGGTTTTGCCGTCCTTTTGGGCAATTATGAACGCATTTAAGGAGACACAGGAAATATATTCCGGTTTTAAATTCTTCCCGGAGAATATGTCCCCCGACCATCTTCTCTCGCGTATTACCACTTCATGGAATGAGCTGGAACTCGGCAGAAGCTACATAAACACCATCGTTATGTCTTTGGGAAGCGTCGCAATGATGCTCGTTGTGTGCGGGCTCAGCGGCTTTGCAATATCAAGGCTTAAGCCTTTCGGTTCCGCACTTATTTTTACCTTGATAGTATGGACAATGATGATTCCGAGCCAAATGCGTACTGTGCCACTGTACATTTCATGGATGAATTTTCCATTTTTAGTGAACAGCCCGCTGAATGTGAACATTCTTGATACATATTGGCCGATGTGGCTCAGTGCCGCAGGAAACGCATTTAACATATTGCTGTTTAAGAATTACTTTGATTCGGTTTCTATATCACTGATTGAAGCGGCAAAATTGGACGGATGCGGAAATATTAAAATTTTCTCATCGATTATGTTGCCGCTCAGTACACCAATTATCATTTACGTAACCATTACCGGCTTGTGCGGCGTGTGGTCGGAATTTTTCACTCCGTATCTCGTTATTTCAGACGATGCAAAACAGGTATTGCCGGTGAAAATATTCCTCATGAAGAGCGATACGACGGTCAAAATGAACACTTATATGATGGGATTGATATTTGCAAGTATACCGCAATTTTTGATATTCGTATTGTTCCAGCGTCATATTATGGGCGGTATAAATATCGGCGGCGTAAAAGGTTAAAAAAGATTGTAAAGCAATAGTTCATGCCCCCAAGAGAAAATCTTAGGGGCTTTGCTTTACAATCTTTTTCGATTTAGGATTAACGCAATTGCATTATTTAATTTTTAGTCCGGCAAATTCATACGAATAAAGACATGAAGTTATTACGATATCCTCCCCTTCAAAATATCCTGTAGCGGAACCGTTACCTTATATATCTCAACACTTTTCCCGTAATGTATTTTTTGTATGTAATATCTTCTTCACACTCTTTATTTACTCTTAAATTTTCAATTACGCCGCAACCGCCTGCGTCACCCTTAATATAAAAACCTGTAGCCTGTTGGTCGGAATAGCAATAGTCATAAAAATTATTGCCTCTGCAATTCAAAAATCCGATGCTTTCACTGTACATCTCATCTGCATCAGCGTTTCCGTAGATATAAAGAGGATGAATATTCCGCAACATATTTCCCGATGAATCAAGCTTTACTCCGATAAACACTTTCGCCAATCTGATATTTGTAAATGTATTGTCAAATCCTTCTGACAGGATGCCCATACAATCTTTCTCGCCTGTTCCGGTTATATTTACACCATATATATCGGCATCGGAGGAACCGTAATTTGCTCCAAATTTTTTATATATATACCTATTTTCGCATTTTTAATCGAAGTATTTCTTATGTAGGTTTCCCTTCCGCTGTCTATTGAAACAGCGACCGCTTTTCCGTTACCGTCGATTATGCCGCCGCTTAATCCGTAATTGCTTCCGGGTGTAAAATTATCGTTGGTCGGATTTTTTCCGCCAATACATATCATCGCCTCTTCATATTCCCAATCATCGCTTGCCTTTATATGAGCAAAATCTCCCAAACAAATTGATACACTCTCCTTCGGATTTGCCGATGTGTATATAGGTTTATCTATAACATATTCCCCATCGGGAAAATATATTGTTCTGTTAGGATTATTGTCGATAATTCTCTGAATTTCATCAGCCGCACAAGCTCCCATATTGCAATCAAAATAATCCGTCACCTTCAAATAACTGTCTATCATTTTTTGTTCCTCCGTTTTATTAAACTTACAAGGGATTATCTTATAAAATATCACCTCAACCATTGAGATAGAAAAAATACCATAGGAAAGCCCAGATCCTATGGTATTTCATCATTATTCAGCGCTTATATACTGTACATTCTGGTCTAACGTAAGCGTAACTTTTCCATCAACCGGTGTAAGCGTTCTCTTGTTACCCACAATATCTGTAACTTCAATCGCCGTATCAGTTTCATAATCATATGAAACACCGTCTTTGAGCGAAAGCAGTACTGTTACTTTTTTGCCGCTGTCATTTGCAAATTCGTAGCGGTAGCAATCATTTGCCTGCTTTTCATAAGACTTAAACTCCACATCGTCAAGCTCTCGAACCATAACCGCATATGTTACATACTGTGGCTTAGGTGAACGCAATCCGCATACGGTTTCTTCGTTTCTCAACATTCCGAAGAAGCTCTCATGCGTCCATATATCATATTGATGGTCAATAATCTGATACGGATACACGCGTGTACAACCGTTTGCAAGACCTATAAGCACAATTCGCGGTATTACCTGTCCCGCTCTTTGTTCCGATACGCAGAATCTGTTTGTATGAGTTGCAGGATTTAAGTCCGCACGTATCAGATTTCCGTCTACGTCAATCGGCAAACTTGCCATACCTGTTTCGGTTAGCCATATTTCTACATTTTCGCCGCCCTTTGAATCCAACATTGCGCGGAATTCAGGAAGATTGGTCGGCATCGATGATTTCTCCTCCGGATTGTCCTTTTCCCTGTCGCCGATAGGACCTGTGATGCCGGTGCTTGCATATGAATGTATCGTAGCAACACCGACCGTATTTCCCGGAACCTGTTCCATAACTTTCGGATCCCATCTGCCGTAGTCTTCTCTATACAGAGTACCTAAAAATCCAATTGCCAGTTTTGCATCCGGGCATTTTTCAATAACTCTTGCATACGTCTTGTTATACAAATTTGCGTATTGATCCCATGATTCTATTGCGCAATACTCATCATAATCCCAATACCAACCCCAATACTCATTCCAAACTTCCATAGCTACAAGGTCTGCATCCTCTTTATCAAAGGTTTCGTAAAGCTTTAAGATGTAATCTGCAAACGCATTTATCGCTGTATCGGTTTCGGGGGCAATCTCTCCTCCGTCAACATCCTGATATACTTTGTTCTGATATCCGGCGTTTAAGTACGCACTCATTCCGTTTTTCTTTATCTCCTTGATAAAGTCTGTAGGCGGTGCATTTATTACACCGGCTTCCGTCGACATTCTTCCCCAGTAATATCCGTCACGAACACTCTTAACACCCAGTTTCAAAATCTCATCACCAACAAGGTCAATGGTATTGTTCCAATATCCCTGGAAAATGTGTGCATTTATACCGAATTTCGATGTGTCTTTTGTATCCGTTATTTCCGACACATCGCTTACAACCGCAACCGAAGTTCTGTCAAGATTCTTTCTGACACCGTTTTCATAGGTATACAGCACAATCTCATAATACCCGATATCGGTATCCGGTGCAAAATCCAGTGTCATATTAACTCCGTTTGTGTTAACTACACGCTTGTCAGCAACAACCGTTTCATAGAAATCCTCTATAGCGTAGTAGAAAGTTCCGTCCGTTTTAACGTCAAACTTAATTTCATCGTCCGGATAGAATACCTGCGACTTTGTTTTGCACTCAAGCTCTCCTCTTGTTGCATAATTCGTAATCGGCGCAAATTCCGTTTCCGCTGTCAAAGGCTCCATGTAGTACATACTATTCCAAAGAAAAGCTTTCAATTTACACTCATCGGTAATTCCGGAAAGATTATTTAAATCAATTTCCGCGCTGCCCTTCCCCTTTGCCGGAACAAAAACATCATCCGCAGACATTGCAATTATCTCATTATCCGCACCGTAAACAGCAGCTACAACTACCGCATCCGTATTTGTTTTTTCCGAAGATGTTATATCAACGGTAACTTTCAGCTTGCTCTGTCCTTCAATTGATTCAAGCGGTGTTGAACTCTTACCGTCGGTAATGTGCATTTCAATTCGGAACATATCCACATTTGCCATATCCACATTCGGAAGATAAGTTCTTATATCATCATCCGAATAGATGTTTTTAAGTACCGCATACGGATTTTCCTCAATAATCTTGATGATTTCGCTTCCCGCCGTAGAAAGTGTTACCGGTACTTCCGCAAAGAATTTGGAATCCAGGAAGAATTGCGGTCTGAGCGGTTTATTTTCTCCGTTATTTACTGTTCCTAAATAAAACTGTTTATCCTTAAGAACATTTATATCATTTGCATTATTCAACCACAATCCGAAATATCTGTTATTCACACCAGGTGACCGTGTCCATGCATAAGTATCTGTATATTTCTCCAGTATTTTTACCCAGCTGATTCTGTCTGCATATGCCTGAGTTTCCCATACTGCCGGCACTGTAACACCGGCTTTTACGGTAAATCGCTCGGTTGCACCGTCAACTTTTCCCGATACTGCTTCTTCCGTCATCCATACATGGTCTGCATCTATATGGTTCTTTATTCCGTCCGGAAGCTCCGGATTCTGCCAGTTGCCGGAATCCGTTCCGTCAATATATCGAGTATTGACATAATATCCCATATTACCCTCTCTTGTCGGGTCATATTTTGCGTCCCCCTCAGGATTTGTGAACAACCCATGTATTTCATTAGCAATTACATAATACTTACTTTCATCATTATTATGCACGTCCAAAACCGTAAAGCTTTTATCCTCTGTTTCAAAATCCCATGCGGAATTTCCTCTTGCATCAGCTCCGTTTAAGCTAAGCCTATCACCATGCTTGCTGTATGTAATAGTAGTCGGATACTTATTAAATGTAACCTTAACCTCGTTACTTGTTTTTGTTCCGTTATCGTCGGTGTAATCACAGGTCACTTTCTTGCCAAATTCATTAAAAGTGAGAACACATTCTCTTTCGGTAGCACCCGCAATTACCGTTCCGTCAACTTTCCATTGATAGCTCACATTTCCATTAGCCGCGCTTGAATTTGTAACTCTTAAGGTGTTTCCGACAGTTGCAGCCTTTCCGTCGGTTGTTGCAATTGTAACCCCATCTGCACTTGGTATTCTTACATTTGGCAGATATGTTTCTATATCCCCTTTTGAATAGATCTCGCTAAGGGTATCATAATCGATTTTTTCAATAATCTCTATAATCTCGCTACCGGCATTTTCAAGATCAATCGCCGCCTTTGCAAAGAAGTTTTCGTTTAAGAAGAACTGCGGACGTACAACATACGTCTTCTTATTGTCTGCACCCCAAACCTGGAACTGATTATTTTTTACCAAATTGTCATTTCCGTCTGTCCAGATGCCGTAATACGCACTTGCAGATCTTGTTGTTCTTGTCCAGATGTATGCATTGCTTGCTGTACGGTAATTATTCCACCTGATTCTGTCTGCATACTTCACCAGTTCCCAGACCGCCGGAACAGTTACACCCGCGGTCACGCTACGCTGTTCGGTTTTTATTGCGGTATTATCCGTTGCTTCAATAACCCATTGATGATTTTTATCAATCGCACTGACTATTTTCTCAGGCAATTCAGGATCTTGCCAATCACCTGAATCTTCTCCATCGGTAAGCTTCGTATTAACCCAATATCCGAGGTTACTCTCATCGGTCGGGTCATAAACACCGTCCTCTGATGTGTTTTTGTAGAGTCCGAAGCTATCCTCATCCGCAATTACATAATACTTGCTTGTGGCGCTGTTCTGCACATCAAGCAGGGTAAACTTTTTGCCGTCCACCGCAAAATTCCAATCGGCATCTCCCGTTCCGTCCGCCGTTCCGACAGGAACAAGAGTACCATGACCGTAAGTCGCCGTCGGAATATCCTCTGTCGCCCATGCGGACGGCACTACCGATAAGGCAAGTGCCGCCGCGGACAAAAAGGAAATCATTTTCTTTAATTGTTTCATTTTAATACCTCGTTATACTTTATGTATGTATTTCTGCAAGTTATTTTGCCGCGGTAAGCGGTTCCATATCACTCATACTGCTCCATAAAAATGTCTTTAATGTGTAGGTTTTTGTTTTATCCACTCCGCTGAAATTAACACTTTCCGAACCTGTTCCACTTGAAGCTATAGTAATCGCTGCTGTTTCCACCTTATAGAGTGTTGTTTCTCCGTCATACAAAGCCGCAATAACGATAGCATTTTTACTTGCATCCGTCAAATTAGATGCCGTAAAATTAACCTTAAATTCTTCCATACCGTTAATGCTGTCAACAGCTGTGCCGTCTTTCTCTGCAAAATCCACATTAAAACTGTACTCCGGCGCAGTGCTCATATCAACATTTTTGAGATATGTAACAATTTCCGCATCTGTATAAATCTTACTCAAATCCGCATACGTATTTTCTTCAATAAGCTTAATGATTTCACTTCCGGCTTTCGAAAGGTCAAGTCTTGTTGTTTTAAAGAAATTTTCGTTTAAGAAGAACTGTGGAAGTACGATAGTCATAGTGCTGTTTGTCGGAGCATTCCATGATTGCACTGTTCCGTCCTTAACCATAGGATAACTACTATTTGAAGTGTAAAGTCCGGTTAATGCACTGTCAGTAGATGCCGTTCTCAGCATTATGTATGTAGTAAAATTCGGGTACATGTCAACCATATTGATTTTATCCGAGTATTCCTGTATCTCCCAGCTTGCCGGAATTACAACTCCCGCCTTGATGGTTTTTTCCACTACCGTTCCTTTTACTCCCGGCTCTGTTATCCAAACATGGTCATTGTCAATTGCGTCTTTGAACTCCTCCGGGAGATTTTCCTTTGTAGTAGTATTTACATAATGAGCCAGTGAACCCTCTACTGTCGGATCATAATTTACATCGCCGCTTGTATATTCATACTTTCCGTGCCCGGTTTTTGCAATCACATAGTATCTTGATTTGCTGTTATTCTGCACATCCGCTACAGTATATTCGCGATTACCTACCGTAAAGTTCCATGCAGCATTACCCTTACCGTCTTTTGTCTTGATAGTTGCCCAACCGCCGTTTCCGTTATCCCAAATAGCTTTTTTAGGATACGCAGAAGTTACGGTAACTTCAAAGCTGTCATATGTTTCCCCGTTTACTGTTACAGCGCACTTTATCTTTTTACCAAGTTCATTGAATGTCAGCGCAAGCTCTTTTCCTGTCGCACCGTCAATTTCAGCACCGCTTGCATACCATTGATAGGTTGCGCCGTCAGCGGTAATCTTTTCACCGCACACCTTTAAGGTATTTCCCACCGTTGCCGCTTTTTTGTTGGTTGTTTCAACAGTAACTGCATTCGGTATCGTTACATTTGGCAGATATGTCATAATATCTTCGTCCAAATAGATATTGCTTAAGGTTTCATAGTCAACTTTCTCTATAATCTTAATAATCTCGCTACCGGCATTTTCAAGATCAATCGCCGCCTTTGCAAAGAAATTTTCGTTTAAGAAGAACTGCGGACGTACAATATACTCCTTGCTACTAGTTACACCATAAATCTCGAACTGGTTATTTTGTACCAGATTAGCGTATGTCCAGACGCCGTAATAATCTGTTGTACTTCTTGTTGTTCTTGTCCAGAGGTACGTAACTGCTGTACTAAAACGGTTCCACCTGATTCTGTCTGCATACTTCACCAGTTCCCAGACCGCCGGAACAGTTACACCCGCGGTCACGCTACGCTGTTCGGTTTTTATTGCGGTATTATCCGTTGCTTCAATAACCCATTGATGATTTTTATCAATCGCACTGACTATTTTCTCAGGCAATTCAGGATCTTGCCAATCACCTGAATCTTCTCCATCGGTAAGCTTCGTATTAACCCAATATCCGAGGTTACTCTCATCGGTCGGGTCATAAACACCGTCCTCTGATGTGTTTTTGTAGAGTCCGAAGCTATCCTCATCCGCAATTACATAATACTTGCTTGTGGCGCTGTTCTGCACATCAAGCAGGGTAAACTTTTTGCCGTCCACCGCAAAATTCCAATCGGCATCTCCCGTTCCGTCCGCCGTTCCGACAGGAACAAGAGTACCATGACCGTAAGTCGCCGTCGGAATATCCTCTGTCGCCCATGCAGACGGCACTACCGATAAGGCAAGTGCCGCCGCGGACAAAAAGGAAATCATTTTTTTAGTTTTTAACATTTTTTATCCCTCCACTTTATTATAAATTAAAGTTGTTTCCTACAAATTTATTTTCAAAGAATTTGATAAAGTTTCAAAAGGTCTCATGCCGCTTACAATTTTAACCCGCGCGTAAATTGCATCCTCGGGAGCGTTTATTGTAAGTTCCTGTGTTTTAATTTCTTTTGAGTTAAGATACACAGCACAGCCGCCGGTTGCAACCGGGGTATCTCCCTCGCTGAAATAGGTAACCACCATTACACCGTTTTCATTTTCAAATCGATTATTTGAAATTGTAACAGATTTTTCACCCATTGTAAGTGTAAGCTCCGGAGTGTATCCCATATAATCGTAACATTCCTGTTTTGAATACAGCTCACTCATTTCATCTATCGTGTAATACTTTTTGAATACATCCTTAACTCTTGAACCCATTGAATTAAGGTCAAGTTTTACTTCCTTGAAAAAGTCGGTATCCAGCCAGAAACACGGTCTCACACCTATAGCGCCCCATGTCCGACCGAAAGTGTTAAGCATTGTTTTATCAATACTTGGTCTTGCGCAGACGATATATCCGCCGTAATCCGTTGAACGCACCGCCCATGGAAGCGGATTAAAATCATTATCCCGAGATGCAAAATTATCATCCCAGCCTATTTTGTCGGCATATTTTTTCAATTCTTCTTGCGACGGAATCGCGATTCCGCACTTAATTTTGTAATCATTAGGTGCATCTCCGCCGAGTTTACCCCACTCACAATCCCACTCGTGCTCAAAATCGACATGGTCAATTATTTGCTCCGGCAGTTTATAAGTGCGACCCGCAATTTTTGAAGTGTACCCGAACTTGATAAAGTCGTTGTTCAGATAATATGCCATACTCTCGGGATCCTGCGGGTCAAAACGGTCGCTTCCCGAAGCGTGCCACACCTTTGAGCCGTAATAATCTATCGCTACTACAAAAAATTTTGATGTGTAACTGTCCGATTCGTCTACCAGCAAAAACCGCTGATTTGAGCCGTCGATTTTGAAAATATATTTTTCATCCGAAAACTCACGTGCCGACGGAATCGTTTGTCTGTACATAGCGCTTACCGCCGGTTGCAGCATCATAGCCGCAACCGACAGAGCGCAGATTAATTTTTTAATCATGCTTTTTGTCCTTTCTTTGCTTCCGCAAAACTGATTTTGCCGTACTTTCTTCCTATATAAATGTTACTTTATAATCTCATACTGCAAAATATCGAATCTGTTCTTGTTCAGATGAATTGCATTTCCGTTTAGGTAATATGCGTTGGTTCTTAAATCTTCATCCGAATCCTGGACAACTATTTCAATACCGTAATGGTCGGTATTCGCCGGTGAAACCCCCAACTCGCTCCATGGCAAAGCAATCTCGTAATTTGTGCGCTTTGTATTATCGTCGCGCGTAATTTTGAAGCTTACACCGTCCCATTTTTCCATGTCATCACATTCTTTTGCGCTTCCGTAACGATACAGCTTAGACTCTGATCCGCCTGCCAGGTAGAATCCGACTTCGTGGAATCCTGCCATACCCTCGTCAACCGCATCATAGGTTCCGAGGCTTTCCTCGTAAATTTCGTGATAAAGTCCCAGTTGCAAACAATCTTGCTGATAGCAGTATCCGCCCGGCTTGTTCGCAAGGTGAACATCATCAACTACCGACACGGCAACGTACAGGTTTTCATCATCATAGCTGACCCATGCCTGACCGCTTAAGTCGTTTGTTCCGCCCCACATCGGCAAGCCGTTCTGCCAAAGGTTATACATGCTTTCAAAATCAATCGTTGAGAGCTTATCTTCAATTCCCTCATCAATTATTCCGTCAATTGCCATTGTGTAACGAACCATAGGCGCATAAACGGTTTTACCGCTTCCGTCAATATATTTTGACATTTTTCCGTTTTCAATAATTCTGCATGAAATTTCATATTCCTTATACATAATGCAATCTCCAAGCTCTGCCGTATAGGTAAGCGTTTCGCCGTTCTTTACGGTTTTGCCGATTTCAACGACTTTGTTTTCGCCGTTAACGGTAAATGCTACTGCACTTATATCTAGGTCTTCATCCACGCGGTTTTTAATTGTAAGTTCAGCAGACGGTGTGAATGAGTTTTCATTCTTTTGCATTTTGTATGCCACATTTAGCTCGTATCTGTTGCCTACCATTATACCCTGCTTAAATTCGCCAACGTATGCGCCGTCATGCTTTACAAGCACTCTTACTATACGTTCTCTTTCTTCATATGATGCCGGAATAATAATTTCATCCGCGTTGTATTCTTTTCCTGCAACTTCATAAGTAAAGTCTGTTACATCAAACGCATCGCTTTCTGCGGTAAGTGCAAAATCCGAGCCCATAACAGCTGATTTCGGCTGATTGAAGTAAATTCCGTCCGTCACTTCCCAATCAGTCACATTACCTGTTACATATGTCATATCCTCGCTGATTGTCAAATAAACCTTTCCGTCATACGGCACAAATTCTCTTGTTGCACCCATCATATCCGTTACCTGAACTTTTCCGTCTGTGTATAGGCAAACAGTTTTAGGATCATAAGTTTCGGTATTGAATATCTTTACCGACTGTGTTCCGTTGGTAAAGTCATAGCAATACACGTTATCTTTCAGCTCTTTGTTTGTGCTCTTCTTATTATCAATCATTCTTGCGTTTACACCGAATGAAACATATGCACCTCGTCCAGTATAGCTTCCCCAATCGCTGAGCATGGCATTCATAATTCCGAAATTATCTTCATGAGCACGTTCATCATTTCCGTCGCATAGGAAATCATATGTAAATACATATGTTGCTCCCTCATGAAGCCAACATGTCATCAATCTCGGATACAATACCGCTTGCTGTTGTTCGGTGAAATTAACGGTTTGATAACCGGTTTCAGTTACGCCCCAGGGCAAGTCTACTCCGAGAGTTTTTCCCGAGCCTGCCTTTACATCTTTCTTCAGCACTTCAACACCGTCTGCTATAATAGGCTCTATTGCATCTGTGATATGTCCGTTTTCATCTCTTCTCAAATATTCACCCTCATAGGAATTTACATACGCATGTACCGTAAGCTCATCTATATAGTCAAGAGCTCCGGAATAAAGATAATATTTATTCCATTCGGTGTCCAATCCACGTGTCATTCCGGCAAGTATCGCCTCAGGATGCTTTTCCTTTATGATTTCCCATGATTTCTTGTACAGCTCTACCAAGTATTCCATATCGTTAATGGTATACGGTGCACCATAGAGAGTGTTTCTGTTGTACCACTCGTTGTACATCTCCATGCGCTTAAAAAGCTTTCTGTCGGTTAAAAGGTCAAAATACGCATTCTGCATATTCGCAAAACCTATCTGACCATCTTCGGTATATGGGCGTTTTCCGCCGTCATACGAAGGGTGAACAAAGCCTGAAACAGGATCAAATGCAATTTCATATTCCTGACAAAGGTCTGTAAGCTCTTTTATCCAGTTAGTGTAACTTCCCTTTTTGGTTTCAACATTTGACCAATACCACTCATCACGTATATGGCGTGCTCCGATAAGCGATGCCTCATAAATCAAATCCGGTTTCCAACCGTAGTTGCTTCGCGTAGCATGGAATCCTACACCGAACGGGCTTTCCTCAGCCGGTGCTGCCTCAAACTTTTTCAGATACGAAATCGTGGTTTTTGCAATTTCTGTGCGATAGCCCTTATCATCGCTTCCGTAAATGAATACATTATAGTGTCCGAAATCCAAATTTTCAAACTTCAAGCTTGTCGTTCTGTCCTGAACCTTTTTATATCCGTGGCGAACAGTATTTCCCCAGAAATCCACCATGAGATATTCAACAATCGGATATCCGGTGTCAATTTCTATCTCAGGTGCTCCATCCGCATCGGTGAATATGTTTCCGCGCTGTTTCTGGATGATTTTTGTTTCGCGGCTGTAATCATACTTTACGTCACTGTTATTCAGAGCAAAAAGTCCGGAAAGCATTTTACATGCTTTTGCGCGGGTCACAAGTTCATTTGCCGAAAAATCCATTTCTTTTATGATATTTCCGGTAATTGCCTTATCTACCTCATCTCTCGCCCAAAAAGTTCCGTTCTTTGAAGCCTGCGGCTCTGATATCTGCATAACAGTGCCGCTCAGCTTTTCATTTGCATAAATTATAATTTTTACGGCTTCCTGCGTTGTAATTACCGCGTTTGGGTCAAAATATCCGTTTTCTCTGCCGGATATAATTCCCGCATTTGCCGCCTTTATTACTTCGCTGTAGAAATAATCGCTTTCATTTACATCAGGAAAGCTTTTATCTCCCTCAGCTTCAACTCCCATCAGTTTTGACAGCATAATGATAAAGTCCGCACGTTTTACATAACTTTCCGGTGCGAATTGTCCGCCGCCCATTCCTTCAACGACACCCAATTCCGACAAAAGCATAATATCGTCATATGACGGATTGGTGACAGTCACATCGGAATACTTTGTTTCCGCACTCGCCGGCAGTACCGCAAGCATCATTGATGCCACCATAACGGCAGATGTCAATTTTTTTAATATATTCCTGTTCATTGCTACCTCCGATTTATCATTCATAAACCACAACCATGCTCAGACCGTTGTAATATGTCATTACTATAACTTTGTCACACATGTCACCCGCCATAGCATATGAGCGCAGATCTGCTTCCGATATGGTTTCAATCTTTTTCTGTTCGTTATACTTCAGGAATTTAACTCCGCTTCCGATTTCCATTGCTCTCAGGTCAAGAGTGCTTGGTCTTGTAAAGTCGATACCATCCAGACCCAGTGCAATCTGAAGCTGGCTGCCGTACTTTTTATACAGTTTTCCTAAATGGAATCTGTCACGAGTAACAAGCTTAATCTCCGAAGTATCGTTTGTTCCCCAGTAAGTATTACCCGACACATATACGCTGTCATTGTACCACTTATCCTCCTCCGGTAAATAGTACGGAACTATGTTGATTATCTCTCCTTGGTCATTAAGTGAATACTGAATAGCGTCGCCTATCTTCGGAACATACTCGCTGAATATATAACCTTTATAAGCTTTAATTCCCTTTAAGCTGTAATTTTTGTTAATTTCAAATTCCTGCTTGTTATGACTTCTGCCCGTCATAGTAAGTTTTGTTACCACATCATCGTCACTGTTTAAGCCTTGGGTTACCTTTTCGATAATCCCCAAATAGGTCGTGGTCGGTGTCAGCATTGAACCCGAATAGCGTATTATAAGTTCCGCATTAACCTTATCCGGGTCTGCGGAGTAAGCGTCTGCCCACAGTGATTCTTCCGGTATACTCTTTTCTACCTTATAGTAATTTATATCTTTCTGATACGTCGGCGGAACCACAATGCTGAGGGTTTGCGAATCGAAGTTTATAAAATTCTCAAAGGAACTTTCATCCACGATCATTCCGTCGCTTAAATGTCCGTCAGTTATCTTGTCATGAGTTGATGTATAACTATTGAAGATACACTGCAAGCTGTACTTGCTTTCGCCCTTTGACTTGTTCATGTAAACGGTATCAATCTCACGCACAAGTCCGTCTTTCAACTTATATCGTATCGGCTGATAAATTTCGGTTGTACCCGTTCCGCGCTTTAGCGCATCATTTGCCGATTCGAAATTCTTAAAGGTTTCGTTATCGATTTTAATTTTATTCGATGTAAGATAATCGTGGAAAGAACCGTCCTGTCCGAAAATCCTGATTTTCAGCAAGCCGTCCTCACTGTCCTCATCAAGTCTTGCACTGCACAGATATCCGTATGTGAATTCACTTGCGGCTTCAATCTCCGCATATCCGATTCTTCCCAAGAAATTAACATAAAATGTCATATATCTTCCCGAGAACTGTGCAAGCTGAACGCTAATATTTTTGCTCACTTCATAAACTTCATTGTCTACGGTTGCTTCATTATCGGAATAACCTTTAAGTGTACCGCTTACGCTTTCCTTTGAAAGGAGAATTTTGCTTACATTGTTTCCCAAAGTCGGGTCACTCTGCATAACCGAAGCCAAAACACCCTTCGTTATTTTACCAAAGGAAATACTATTTCCGTCGGTGTCAATCACAATATTCTGTCCGTCCTCATCAATCTCTATCAAACTTCCGTCCTTTGCACTAAAAGACATATTTTTTGTACTGATACCGTCCACAAGATAGTTTTTGTATTCCTCTATCAATACCACATCCACATCTGCGCTTGCGATATGGTTTACAGTAATGATACCGTCTCCGATATTAAAGAGTGACGAAATATCCGTAGGAGCAATCGGTTTTGCATTTTTAACAAAATACGAATTTGTTTCAATCGAAAGACTCCTGTTCTTTGTTCCGTCGTTATAATGCAATCTGCCGTTGCTGTATAAAAGGTTGGATGTACTTATCACTGTTGCCTCGTTTCTACGCGCATCCTTGTAGGCATAAATAACATCCACTCCCAAATTGGAATTATCATTGTAGTAATATACATCACACCAGTAACCGAGACAATCAAACTTTTCAGGATTATTTGTTTTAAGTTCGGTATCGCCTACTCTAAAAGCAGTTTTCGAACCGTTATCAAACAAGCTGGCATACCCTACCGTTGTTACCACGCCGGATATCTTGCTTATGGAATTCCATTTTTCAAGTACCGTGTCCTCGGTTTCTTCATATCTAATTTTATCTCTGTCATTAAACTCAATTTTGCAATACGGCGTATTCATCGCCTCATATATGTACCACAGTGCTTGTTCCTGAGTCAGCGGAGCATTATCCGCCAACTGTCTTTTTCTCGGGAAGTATGAGTTTTTGTAAAGGCTTGTGTATTCACCGAATCCCATGGTTCCCAAAAGAACTCTTATAGCATCTCCGTAAGTGATTGCTTCGCCTGCGCGGAAAGTGGCATTGTCGTAGCCGCTTATCATGTTCATCTCGTACAGGTAGCTTATTGCGCCGGATGCGTAATATTCCTTTTCCAAATCCACGAAATAGGATTTATCTTCGGAATTATCTTCATATCCCAGAACAGATGCTATAATCTGTACAAATTCACCTCTTGTCATTTTCTTATCCGGCGCATATGATATATTCCCCGGAATCATACCCAACCCTTGCAGTATTTCATATTCTGCACTGTACTCTTCGCCGCTGTCCGCATATACCACGGTAGTAACACCCAGTAGCATTGTAAAACACAGCAGCAAGGAAATAAGCTTTTTCATTATTTACCGTCCTCCTTATTGTAAGTATTTCAAAAATTCGAATATAAGCCGCGCGGTTTCCGCTCTGGTTGCAAATCGTGCAGGCGCAAACTCGCCGTTTTCATTACCGTTTATAATGCCTGCATCTGCCAGCATTTTTACGGCTTCGCGTGCATATTCGCTTATGTTTTGTTCATCGGTAAATACAGTGTTTTTCTTTGTCGGAAGTGTAATTCCTTTTAATTTTGCACATCGTGCAAGAATTACCGCAATATCCTGTCTTGTGATATTCATTCCGGTACCGAAATAATCATCCGATATACCACTGACAAGCTCAAGCTCAATCGCTTTATTGATATAGCCCGCATACCATTCCTTGCCGTCAACATCAAGGAACTTGTCCCCATTTGCGTCGACTCCGGCATTTATTGCGCAAACCAGCATTTTAACGAATTCTTCACGCTTTACGTAATCTCCAGGCGCAAATATTCCGTCACCTCTGCCGCTTATTACATTTTTCTTATACAGTGCAAGAATACTCTCCTCTGCCCATGCATAATTTTCAATATCTCCAAATGGTTTTTGTATCATTGTTTGTCCGATGCCGCTTCCTGCCGCGCTCGGAGAAATGGATGCGGCGCCACCGCCGCCACCGCCGGTTCCGCCACCGCCTCCGAGACCTGCTCCCGCAACAGCATTTTGTATGGACGTTACCGCAGTTGAAAAAGCTGTCTTAAGAGCGGAAAGGGATGAATATGAATTTCCCGCAATCGCTTGCATTACACGCGTTTTGTTAAAATCGGAAAGTGTATTGTAGTATGTAAAGTCGATATCGTACACATCATTGTGTTTGTTTAAAATCGGATACAAATTTGCGTAACCGCTCACGTACTTAACTCCCGCAAGTGCTGTCTTTTCGCAAAAAGTTGCACGCATATTTTCAACAGTATCGATGCTTCCGCTCTTCGAAACCTCGTTCATAACCTCGTTTTTCTGCGCATCCGTCAAACTGTTATATAACTCGTATATCTTCAATTCTCTGAGCTTTAAAATACTTTCGTTTTCTTCAGCAAGCTCTTTGGGGTTTATACGACTGTCACTTTTAGCCTTTTTTAAAGCTTCAATCAAAGTCTGTTCGTTATACGGCTGTAAAATCTGTTTTGCCTTTGTAAAGTTTTTGCTTTCAAGCGAATTTTTCTCATTCAAAATTGCCTGAGCAACGCTTTTCTTTTGCTCACTATCCAAATATCCGTAATATGAATTTGCCATACCTATCGCCGCGCCGTGACTTTCTATCACAGCCACCATTTCATCGATTGTTCCCGCGTTATTGAATGCCAAAAGTGCCGCCTCGTATTCTGCGGCTCCGACCAATGCTACAACTCCCTCGGTAATTCCGTCGACATTTACACGTGCAATATATTCATCATCCGAACCCGACATCTTGAAGCTGAATGTGAATTTTCCGTTTTCATCCGTTTTCGTTTGATCGATTCGATAAATGTAATTATTGATATCCTCCGCTTTCGCATTTTTCAAATCCTCGGATGTCACACCGTTATTTAAGATTTCCAGTGTGACCTTTTTCATCGGCGTACCGCTTCCGTTAATTGTTACGACTTCGTTATCCACATCGTAACCGATATTGCTAATGTTAGCCGCCTGAACTGCCGTCATATTAAGCGCAAGCAAAAGCGACACCGCACACAGATGTTTTTTCTTCATATCCATAATCATTCCTTTCCGCGCCAAAGCGCAAGCTTTAATTGCTATTATATTATAACCATGCCGTTAAAAACTTTTCAACGCATATTATTCCGTTTGTGTAGCAATGTTCATAATATCAATGTTTAACTTTTCGTTCAATGTTGCATTTTTCCACCTCATACGGTTTTTGTTACTTTTACCGAAACATCAGCTTACACGCGCCGTCCCCTTTGTTTTCCCACACATATTCACGTTATGTTTCCGTACAAAAAAAGCAAGTCTATGAAACACTTGTATCCACGAATAGTTTCATTACTTGCCGTTTTATGTATAAATA
>CAYMBZ010000017.1:0-26629 GCA_964388835.1 uncultured Lachnospiraceae bacterium | reverse complement strand
AAAGGCGTATTTCCGACCGATGACAGCTTGCTGAAAATGCTCTATCTTGCAATGATAGACATCACTAAAAAATGGACTGGAAAACGCCGTGATTGGGGACAAATCCATTCGCAGCTTGAGATATTTTTTGCGGACAGATTGGATAAATAGCAAAAAATCCTCGGGAAGTAAAGGGAAAATGAACGCCCTCGAAAGAGGGCGCCCTTGACATGCCGCTGATTTTTCGCTATAATGTAGCTAAGGCAGAAATCCGATGAGTGGATGCCTGCCTGATAAAAAATTCATTGATTATATTACCATTTTGGAGTTTACACAAAATACGGGATATATCTACACAAAATTTGAGATTGTCTCTTATGCTATTTTCCGAAACATCATAAAACGATATAAAACACTTACATTATAACTCAAATTTTCTTTTTTTAATCCCTTAAGATTTTTATATTGCCTTGTTGTCATTCCCGACCAAGCCTTTGTAATTTCGTCTGTAAGGATAGGATATTCTATACCTTTTTGAACTCCGTGTGCATCCCATTCGCCGGTCAATTCATTTCTAACCTTAATTGAGAGCAACCGTTGATATATCCACTCGCGTGTATATCCTTTTTTAAGATAAGTTTCAAAGGCTCTGTCAATAGCCTGTTCAGGATCAATTGTTTCTTCAATTCTTTCTCTTCCAACTTGTGCCAGCCACATTTTAAAAGGCTCTGCTTTTGGAGAGTGAATGGATTGAATGATACGGAGCAGTTGTTCTGTATCAGCTACATCTGTTTTATAATTTTTACCATCTTTAGGCGACTTTAATTTCAGTTGGTTACAATTTGTAACCAACTCATTACCTTCATCTTTCAGACGCTTTTTAAGCACCTTCCAATAATTATTGGGGTTAGGACTATCCGTCAATACGCCGACTACATCTACCACCGAAAAATACCAAATTAACTTTTAATTTTTTCATAGTGACCTCCTTAATTTCAAAACAAAAAGCACAGAGCGTTTTTAACTCCGTGCTTTGAAATTGATTTAGAATTAAGGGCCGGGGTTCAACTCCTTACAAAAAATCGCGGACAGTAACGAAAATACTGTTTTAGAGGGACACCGGTTGAACCCTGAAAAACCGCATAAAAAAGCGTGATAACATCACTTACAGTAATATCATCACGCTACTATGGTGGAGATGACGGGAGTTGAACCCGTGTCCGAAAACATATCCACCCCGGCATCTACGAGTGTAGATTGTGTTATAGGATTCCCCTCACACACCCCTCACAATCAAGTTGTGCGCTACGGTAGTTTTTAATTCCTGACCGCCCCCAAAACAAAAAGACGGTTCATGTTCACCACTTGTCGACGCCTTGCTCCCCGTCGTGGTAATCGGGGTAAGACGGCAACCTAAATTAGGCAGCGTAAGCTAAATTATTGTTAGCGTTTATTTTTAAAAATTCGGTCATTTTTAAGTGTTATCCGAGCACTACTCGCTTCCGAAGCTTCAACATCCCCGTCGAAGCCGTTGCATCCCCATATTTAATTATACATAATTTCGGTTGTGAATCGCCTCCAATGGTTCACAACCGAAATTATCATTCCCGTTAAAAACGTATCGCTTATTTTGTAAGTTCATCCACAAAATATGCATTTGTATTTGCGTGCTTACCGCTAAAATCGGTAACCGTTATTCTGACATAATTATCGTTTTCGGTAACATTGAAAACTGCCTCGTTTAGGTCCTTTCCTTCCTCACAGTATAAAACCTCGGTTCGTCTTATTCCGGTGTTTAGTACAATTTTTGCCGCCGACGAACATTTAATTCCTATCTTTTTATCCTCATACCAAAGTTCCTTGATTTCCGGCCCCTGTGAAGCATAAAACTTTCCTTTTTCCAAAGCTGATGTAATTGTGCGATACTCAAGCTTTTCGGAATTGATACAAGTAAATCCGCCGAAAGAGTCTTTTCTTATGTTATGGTTATCATCGGTTGACATGCAGTATATTCTTTGTCCACCTCGCAGTATATAGTCATATTCTTTTTCGTTATAATCATCATACCCCTCCTCAAGAGAACCGTAATTGCATATTTCCATAGCATTCATTCCGACATATTTGCCGTATTCACTGAGATTTTCAAGTGACCATGACGGATGATTGTATGTAACAAAAAAACCACTTTCTCTACATTCCGAAATTATCTTATTTATACAGTCTGCGGAATATTCACGCACAAAATCCGGCTTGCTTTCATCATATTTTATCAAATGTCTGTATTTCGGAGCGTTACCGAAAAGATACCATTCACGATGATAACACGGTTGGATAAGATTATCCTGTTCAAGCGCTATACAACACAAGTGACAGGTTTTTATCTTGCAAAATTCATCATCACTTTGTTGGTTAATCTCAATTTCATATCCGTTCAGCGCCAAAAAATCTTTATCACACAAATCACTGTTGTCAAGCAAAATGTCATGGTCAGTATACGCGATAATAGAATATCCTTCGCTCTTATACATTTCTTTTAATTCCCATGGCGCCTTATCTCCGTCCGAAACGGTTGAGTGACAATGAAGATTTGCCTTAAAAAACGGTATTTGGGAATCTAACAAATATTTTCTCATACTAATCCCCTCACTTAATTCATCACAAATCCGCCCCTCACTTTAAAACAAGGAAAGGTTTTTTACTCAAAAAATCAGTGAACGATTTAGATGCCACTGTTTTAATGATTTGACAACTTCGTTGTCACGATTTGGCTTTGCCATGATTCGTTGCTTGCGCCACATGATTTGAATTGCCTTTTATGCACCGCAAGGTGCAAATCGTGAGCCGCAAGGCTCAATTCATGAAACCGTAAGGTTTCAATTCTTACCGTCAGGCAATTCATTGATTTCAAGCTCGCTCGAAATCATTATATCACACATTAAAATTAAAATCAATGAGTTTTCTTCTTTTTTCCATTTTTTCTGCAAGGCTCAACGCATCCGTCAAAAACCTTGCCAACACCAATCTCGAATCGACTTTCTATCTCCTGTAATGAGTTTATGCCAAAATCCTCCAAAATATGCACCAAAACCATCGCACATGCATACGCATCATCACACGCGGTATGATGTGAAAAATCAATACCGAGACTTTCACCCAAGAAATTAAGCTTATGACTTACAAAATCAGGGTATGCCTTTTGAGAAAGCTTCACCGTGCACAGATAATCAAATTTCGGTTTTTCCAAGCCGAACATATCCAAAGTTTTTGTAAGCGCGCCCACATCAAAGGAAGCGTTATGCGCAATTACAAGCTTATTATCAAGATATGGCTTTATTTCCGCCCAATACTTGTCAAATGTGGGCTTATCCGCCACATCCTCCGGCCTTATTCCATGAATGGCAATATTATACTCATTAAATTCAAACGGTACCGGTCTCACCGGGATTTCCCTGACCTCTTTTACCTTATTATTTTCAACCACACATATGCCCATACTGCAAATACTTGTCCATTTTGAAGTAGCAGTTTCGAAATCTATTGCAACAAAATCCATTTTTCTCTCCGTAACTCTTTGATATACTTATTTTATAACAAAATCCCCATAAAGTCAATATCGCTTTCATTAAAAATCCTTTTTACACTCTGTTTATTCATCTATTTACAAATTCCGCATTTTGTGCTATACTTATGATATAATTCGAAAATTTAAGTAAACCACATGGAAAAAAATAAGAAACGGAGAAGTTAAATGTTTATCGATAAAGCAAAAATTTTTATAAAAGCCGGAAACGGTGGAAACGGCGCAATAGCATTTCATCGTGAAAAATATGTTGCTGCCGGCGGTCCGGACGGCGGAGACGGCGGAAAGGGCGGAAATGTTGTATTCCGCGTTGACTTAGGTCTCTCAACGCTTATGGATTTCAGGTACAAGCGTAAATATGTTGCCGAAAGCGGACAGGCAGGCATGCGCAACAAGATGAACGGCAAGCGGGGCGAGGATATTATCATATCCGTACCTCAGGGAACCGTTGTTCGCGACGCCGAAACGGGAAAAATTATAGCCGACTTATATGACCCCGACAAGGATGTAATCCTTGCACGCGGCGGAAACGGCGGCTGGGGAAACGCTCATTTTGCCACAGCTACACGCCAAACGCCAAATTTTGCCAAAAACGGTCAAAAAGGCGATGAACGTGAGGTATTTTTGGAGCTTAAGCTTTTGGCGGATGTAGGTCTTGTGGGCTTCCCGAATGTAGGTAAATCAACAATTCTCTCCCGCACAACCAAGGCCGACCCCAAAATCGCAAACTATCATTTCACAACCCTTGAGCCAAATCTCGGAGTGGTATCTCTTGACGAGCACATGAATTTTGTTCTTGCTGATATTCCGGGAATTATCGAGGGTGCAAGCGAGGGTGTCGGATTGGGGCATGAATTTTTGCGGCACATTGAACGCACACGCCTTTTGATTCATGTTGTTGACGTATCGGGAATAGAGGGCAGAAATCCACTGGAGGATTTCGAAATCATAAACAAGGAGCTTGTAAAATACAATCTTGAGCTTGAAACCCGTCCCCAGATTATCGCGGCAAACAAAACGGATATTATTCAAGACGAAAGCGCGTATTCGAACTTTTTGGCAGAAGCGGAAAAGCAAGGCTACCGCGTATTCCCCATTTCCGCAGCAACAGGCGAGGGGGTTCGCGCACTTATGCAGTACACTTACGAACAGCTTCAAAAGCTTCCTCCCATACAAGAATTTGAAGTGGAAATGGATATAAATGAAGAAGAATTTATCGATAAAACCGACAAGGGATTTGAAGTTACCGTTTCGGACGGTGTTTACGTAATATCGGGAACATGGATTGAAGCCGTCGGCGGAAGTGTAAACTTCTCGGACACCGAAAGTCTGCAGTTCTTCCAACAGGCGCTTAAAAATCGCGGCGTTATAGATGCGTTAGTCGATGCCGGTATTCATGAGGGTGATACCGTAAGAATCGGCGATTTGGAATTTGATTTTGTGTGGTAATGAGGTGAATTTATGGAAAAGGGTTTAAACCGATTAAAGCTTAGATACAAAAAAAGAAAAAGACAACGCCTCCTTATGTCAGCTGTTGTCATAATCACCGCTTTTGCAGTTATCGGCTCGATTATATCCGGAATTAATCCTAAAACCGTTGCCGTTACCATTAAAGAGGGCACCTCCAGCGTTGAAATTGCGGAAATATTGAAAGATGAGGGCGTAATACACTCAAAGCTTTGGTTTCTTTTCCGTCTTTCCACTTCCAAATACAGCGGAAAGCTTCAATACGGAACATTTAAAATCGACACCGATGCCTCTTCTTCCGAGATTATTGAAACGCTCGCAACAAAGGGCGCAAAGAAGCGTACCGTAACACTCACCGTTCCGGAGGGATATTCGGTGGAGCGCATTAAAGCACGTATTTCCGAAATGGGACTATGTACCGAAGCCGAATTCGAAAACGCATTAAAGGATGATTACAATTATTCTTTCTTAAACTCGGTTCCGCGCGACAAATCGATAAAATATCGGCTTCAGGGCTTTTTGTATCCGTCGACCTACGAATTTTATTCCGATGCATCTGCACATGACATAATCGACACCCTTCTCAAAGAGTTCGAAAAGCAGACGGCATCGCTTAATATTCAGCAGGATAAGCTTTTTGATACCGTAATAAAGGCATCTATGATTGAGCGTGAAGCAAAGCTTACAAATGAACGCTCCCTAATTGCCGGTGTTATTGAAAACCGTCTTTCAAGCGGCATGCCACTCCAGCTTGATGCTACTGTGGTTTATGCTATTTCGGACGGAATGTACAATGTTGAACGTGTTTATTACAAGGACCTTGAAACATCTTCAAAGTACAACACCTACAAGTATAAGGGCTTACCGCCGGGGCCTATATGCTGTCCCGGAATCGCTTCCGTAAAAGCGGCGGCAAATCCCGCAAAGCACAGCTATCTTTACTACCACACCGACACGGCAAAAAATGACGGAAGTCACATTTTTACCGAAAGCTATGAAGCACACAAAAACACTATGAATAACTAAAAAACGGGATGTATCTACAGCCGAACATATCAGCTTGATACATCCCGTTATATTTACTTGCAATTTGGGCAACTTGCACAATCACTGCCGCAGGAATGAGGAGCACCCTCGCCGTCTCCGCCTCTGTAGCTGTCAATTGCCGCTCTTATTGCTTCTTCTGCCAAAACAGAGCAGTGCACCTTTTCCGGCGGCAAGCCGTCCAGCGCTTCCATTACTGCCTTGTTGGTAAGCTTAAGTGCTTCATCCACGGTTTTTCCCTTAACCATTTCAGTTGCCATAGAGCTTGTTGCAATAGCTGCACCACAACCGAAAGTTTTGAATTTGACATCCTTTATTACATCATTGCTGTCAATATCCATATAAATTTTCATTATATCTCCGCACTTTGCGTTTCCCACCTGACCTACGGCGTTCGCACCCTCAATTTCGCCTACGTTTCTCGGGTTTGCAAAATGATCCATTACTTTTTCCGAATACATAATTATCAGTTCTCCTTTTTACTAATTTCTTCATACAGCGGCGACATCGCTCTCAGCCGCTCAATTATCGGCGGAAGTGTTTCCAAAACATACTTCACTTCCTCCTCGGTAGTGTCATCTCCCACACTGAGTCTAAGAGAGCCGTGCGCTATTTCATGCGGCAATCCTATTGCCAAAAGCACATGGGACGGGTCTAACGAACCCGATGCGCATGCACTTCCGCTGGAAGCAGCTACGCCTTTCATATCAAGCAACATAAGTATCGATTCTCCCTCAATATACTTGAAAGAAAAATTAACATTGTTGCAAAGACGAGTATCGTCCGACGGCCCGTTTAACCTGCAGTAAGGTATTTTCTCGGAAATACCCGAAACAAGCATATCCCGCAGTTTTTTCATTTTTGCGGTTTTTTCTTCAAGGTTGGTATTGGCTATCTCAAGAGCCTTTGTAAGCCCTGCCATACCTGCGATATTTTCTGTTGCCGCTCTCTTTCCTCTTTCCTGACCGCCGCCGTGAATAAGGTTATCAATCTTTACACCGTTTCTGATATAAAGCACGCCCACACCCTTTGGTCCATGGAACTTATGTGCAGAAAGCGACAGCATGTCAACACCCAAATCCGCAACGTTAATCGGCATATGTCCGATTGCTTGAACGCTATCGGTATGGAAAAGAACCTTATGTTTTTTGCATACCGCGGCAATCTCTTTAATAGGCTCAATCGTTCCTATTTCATTGTTTGCCGTCATAATCGAAACCAAAACAGTATCCTCGCGGATTGCATTCTCAACGTCCTCGGGCTTTATGTGTCCCTCTTCATCAACCGGAAGATAGGTCACTTCAAAACCGTTTTTTTCCAAAAACTCGCATGCCGACAATATGGCATGATGTTCAATTTGTGACGTGATAATGTGCTTGCCCTTGTTTTGGTTTGCAAAAGCAATGCCCTTTATCGCCCAGTTATCCGCCTCGCATCCCGAAGCCGTAAAATATATTTCATTGGTTTTTGCACCCAGCTGTGCGGCTACACGCTCACGCATTTTAAGAACAGCCGCCTCGGCAACTCTTCCCACCTCGTAAAATTTTGACGAAGCGTTTCCGTAAATTTCCGTGTAGTACGGCAGCATTTCTTCCAACACTTCCCGCTTTAAAGAAGTTGTTGCATTGTTGTCCATATAAACCTTCATCATAACATCTCCGTTTAAATTAACATTTGAACATTTATTCATATATATTATAATTCATTAGTCGCATTTTGTCAACTCAATTTATTCAATTATTATACATCAAAATAAATAAAATTACACTGTACAAATTCAAAATATTGATATATAATAATAGTAAATTGTAAAAAGGAGGACTCCGTCTTGCGCACAGTGGGAATTATCTGTGAATACAATCCGTTTCACTACGGTCACAAATATCAAATAGACACTTTAAAAAACGAATTCGATGCCGTTGTCTGTGTAATGAGCGGAAGCTTTGTACAGCGCGGCGATGTTGCCGTGTTCGACAAATGGACACGTGCCGAAGCGGCGCTTTCCTGCGGTGCGGATTTGATTATTGAGCTTCCGGTAAAACACTGTCTGTCCTCCGCAGGTGACTTTGCCGAGGGTGGAATACGAATTTTGGATGCTCTTAAAATTATCGATGCGGTGAGTTTCGGCAGCGAATCCGGAGATATCGAAACTTTAAAAAACTATGCCGAAATCATGCTTTCCGAGCCGCCTGAAGTATCCGCAAAAATTAAAGAGCTGTCCGCTTGGGGAATGAGCTATGCCCGTGCTCACGCCGCCGCATACAGTGATATTTTAAATGCGGACATACTCGCCTCGCCCAACAACATTCTTGCAATCGAATATATTAAGGCGCTGTATAAACTCAACAGCTCAATTACTCCGATAACACTGCGGCGCAAGGGTGCGGGATACCATGACCTTACTATTTCGGATAATCTTGCATCGGCAACACTTATCCGCCAAATGCTCAAATCCGGTGAGGATATTTTACCCCTTACTCCTTTTGATTTTTCGGAGCATGAAACATACGATATAAACCGTCTTTCCGATATATTCAAATACATTCTCGTAAGCCGAGGCAGTGCCGCCTTTGACGGTATATGCGGCATTGAACCTGGGCTTGCAAACAGATTTTTAAAGGCAACTGATTTAAAAAGCATAACCGAAATGCTTGATTTTGTGAAAACCAAGCGCTATACCCACACAAGGCTTTCGCGCATTGCGCTGTCGGTTCTGTTGGGTCTGCGCGGCACACCCGCTCCTCCGGAATATATCCGTGTGCTTGGAATGAACGATACCGGTCGCGTGCTCCTTTCTGAAATGAAGAAAAAATGTACTTTGCCGATTGTAAATAAGGTTGCCGATTTCAAATCGGACGCTATTCTCCCGGATATCTTTGCCACAAATCTTGCTGCACTTTGCGCTGACCGTTCTGTAGCTCAAAATCGAGATTACACACACTCACCTATAATTCTGTAAATATCAAAAATACTTTCCACTGCCGCGCGTGAGGGAGCTTTCCCCTCCACACCTTACGATGTGAGTTTGTGTTCTGCTCACCGCAGATATACACGTCATACATCAAAAAAGCGGGCTCAAAAACTGAGTCCGCTTTTTATCATATTTTAAATATTCCAAAAGCATCAAGCAGAGATGATATCAAAATCAAAACAATGCAAATCGGCGCAAGGTATTTGATTACCACCGTAAAGAGACGTCTTCTCTTAAACTCAGCCGAAATCTCAACCTCATCAATCACAGCCTTTGGCTTGATTACATATCCGATAAAGATACATGTCAAGAACGCAACTATCGGCATAAGCACACTGTTGCTTATAAAGTCAAAGAAATCCAAGAATTGCATGCCTATAATCTTAACATCGCTCCATGCGCTGTAACCCAAAGATGACGGCAATCCGATTAATGCAGAACCCGCAAAAACAATTACACAAGCCGCTTTTCTGCCGATACCGCACTTATCGCATACTATTGACACAACCGTTTCCATAAGTGAAATCGATGATGTAAGAGCCGCGAAGAGCACGAGCAGGAAGAATGTTATTCCGATTAAATTTCCGCCCGCCATGGTGTCAAACACCTTAGGAAGCGTTATGAACATAAGGCTCGGGCCCTTGCCCAGCGCTTCGGGGCTTCCGCCGGAGAAAACAAACACCGCCGGTATAATCATAAGTCCTGCCAAAAACGCGATTCCGGTATCAAAGAGCTCTATCTGCTTAACCGAAGATTCAAGATTCACATCCTTCTTCATATATGATCCGTATGTTATCATAATTCCCATAGCCAATGACATTGAATAGAACAGCTGTCCCATTGCCGCCAGAACTGTTGTCGGCGAAAATTTCGAGAAGTCCGGCAATATGTAATATTTCACGCCCTCAAGCGCACCCGGCATGCAAATCGAATAAATTGCCACAACTATCGAAAGGAGAACCAATATAGGCATCATAACCTTGCTCACTTTTTCGATACCCTTTTCAACACCGAAAAGCACAACCACAGCCGTCACGCCGAGATAGAGCAAAAACCACATTACAGGCTCACCTGTTTGTCCGATAAATCCGCTGAAAAATGTATCATTCGCCGCATTTGATGCGCCATGCATTAAAAATTCAAACAGATATTTACTCACCCAGCCGCCTATAACCGAATAATACGGCAAAATTATCATGGGTACCGCAGATGCCAAATAGCCGATAAAAGCATATTTCTTTCCAAGCTGTTTAAAAGCTCCTATTGCGCTGAGTCCTGTTTTTCGTCCCAATGCAATTTCTCCCGCCATCAGCGCAAAGCCGAATGTTACCGCAAGAATGATGTAAACCAGCAAGAAAATACCCCCGCCGTATTTTGCTGCAAGATACGGAAATCTCCAGATATTTCCCAATCCGACCGCCGAGCCTGCCGCCGCAAGCACAAATCCGATTTTACCGGTAAAGCTGCCTCTTTTTTCTGTTGACATAATTTCATCCCCCATTTTTCATATTAAAGAAAAAGCGATCGACATTTGCCAATCGCTTTTGGAGCTGTTGAGCGGACTTGAACCGCCGACCTCATCCTTACCAAGGATGCACTCTACCTGCTGAGCTACAACAGCACAACAACAATATTATAATACATTATTGCTGATTTGTCAATACTTTTTTCAAGAATTTACTTTTTTGCCGCCAAATACATCTTTTTCATTACACGGGCATCCTCTGCTTGCGTTCCCGCCGATTCGCACATGATAGTGGGCGCAATATCCCTTTCCGCAATAATCTCGGCTACAAAGTCAAATTCAGGACCGAAAAACGTATCTTCGAAAGTTAGGTGCTTCTTCTCCCCGCCCTTTGTGTATTCTATTTTACTGAAATGACTATGGAATACCCTCATTCTCTCTTCACCCAGAGAATTTTTCATGGCATCGAAAATTGCTTCAAAATCCGCCTTTGTTTTAAGACCGCCGAGTGTTCTTGCATTCAGATGCCCAAAATCGATACATGGTAGAAAGCTTTCATCAAGTTTGCACAGCTCCATAACCTCCTCAAGGTTTCCCAGCTGATTAATTTTTCCCATAGTTTCTATGCAAAGGCGTATGTTTTCAAAGCCGCCGCTTACCATTGCCTCACGCGCCGCTTTTAAGGTCTTTTTTGCATATTCAAGTGCTTCCGACCTTTCAAGCTTTCCTATTGCACCGCTGTGCACCACAACGCGGTCACCCTTTAGGTATTTTGCCAGTTGCGCTGATTGCATTATATAATTTATACTTCCCGCGCGCTTTTCCTCATCAGGAGTTGCAAGATTGATATAATACGGCGAATGTACGCTCATAATTATGTTATTTTCCTCCGCCTCCACCGCAATTTTTTTAGCTGTCACCTCACCGCATCGTACACCGTTGCCGCACTGGTATTCATATGCATCAAGTCCGCGTTCGTTAAGCCACCTCGGCATTTCCTCCGATGCCTTGTATCCCTCTTGATAAAAGCTGTCGCTGTTGCCTGCCGCTCCGAATTTTGCTTTCATATTCTCCCTCCGATTTTCATTAAAATTTCCTCTGCCGTCTCTTTGATTCCTTTCTCCGTTTCAACCTTTATCTTTATATCACAATTGTCATAGTATGGCTTTCTCCTATTAAACCGCTCAAAAATCTCCTCCATGGAGCTGTTTTTGATTAAAGGTCTGGTTCCGTCATCCTGCATGAGACGCATGCGTATTACCGCTTCATCAGGTTCAAGATTCACCACCGTTCCGCCATTTTTTAAATATTCGATATTTTCCGAATTCAACACCGCGCCACCGCCGGTAGAGATAACGACATTTGAAAAATCCGATACGCGCTTTATGACTTCCGATTCTTTTTTTCTGAAAATTTCCTCTCCGAATTTTTCAAAAATTTCCGTTATCGACATCTCACATTCCTTTTCAATCATGGCATCGGTATCGATAAATTCAAAATCCAGCATTTCGGCAAGACTTTTTCCTACAGCCGTTTTTCCGCTTCCCATATACCCTGTCAATACTATATTCAATGTCCAAACACCTCTTTTTCAATATCATCATACAGTGAATCCGATATTTTTATCCCGGTAAACAGGCGATATGCCAGAATTCCCTGATATATCAACATACCGAGACCGTTTACCGTTGTCGCTCCGGCCTTTTTGCAATCTTTTAAAAACAAAGTTTCCGACGGATTGTAAATCATATCCACCGTGGCGGTTTTTTCGTCAATAACCGACATATCCGAAAGAGGAGACACATCAATATTTTTCCCCATTCCCAGGGTTGTGCAATTTATTACAACATCATACCGCTTATGCCTTTTTTCAGTGAAAATTTCATATCCTGTGCATGCTTTTATGTAATCCTTGAGCTTAACAGCCTTTTCCGCAGTTCTGTTAATCAGTGTAACCGATTCCGCGCCGCTTTCGGCAAGCCGCATTGCAACAGGCCCCGCGGCGCCTCCCGCGCCGAGCATTAATATATCGGCATTTTTTGGATTAATCCCTTTCTTTATAAGCGACATATAAAAACCGTCCGCATCGGTGTTATATCCTATCAGTTTACCGTTTTTATTTACAACCGTATTTACCGCACCGTAGCGTTTTGCCTCCTCCGATATTTCATCCAGATACTGCATTATCGCAATCTTATGAGGCGCTGTAACGTTAAATCCGCATACATTTTCAATAACCATTTTTTGTACCGATTTTTCCAAATCCTCCGGCGCCACTTCACGCGCCGTGTACACATAATCCGCGTCCACCTTTTTCGATATGAAGTTATGCATATCGGGTGAAAGGCTGTGAGACACGGGATAACCTATTATTTCAAGTTTCTTCATCTGCTTTATAATCCTTTAACACAAATTTTTCCAGTTTTCTTTTAATACCGAAAAACGGCGTTTCCTTTGCCTCAATCGGCTCGACCATAGCCGTCAAAAGTCCTGCGCGGTGACCTGCGTAAACATCGGTAAAAACCTGATCGCCCACCAGCATCGTCGATTCTTTTTCTGCACCCATTACGCGCATTGCCCGTCTGATTCCGAAAAGCAGAGGTTTTGCCGCATCATGCACGAATACCGCGGTAAACTCTTTCGCAAACTCAGTTACTCTTTCCTTATGGTTATTTGAAACAAAAGCATATTTTATGCCCGTCCCGTCAAGCATTTTAAGAAAACTCTTTGCGTAAGAATCCGCATATGGCGATGTATAGCTCACAAGGGTATTGTCTATATCAAGCAGCATATATTTTATGCCATGCTCTGTCAAAAATTCCCCCGTTATTTCCTTAATGGAATCAAATTTAAAATCAGGATAAAATCTTTTAAACATATGTCTCCTCCGTCAGCGTCGTGCTGTATGTATTTATACCTTTTCGGGCAATTTTGTTCTGAGCTCGCTCAGATGTCGGTCTAAGCCTACCGCCACAAGTGAAAACTCTCCGTTTTCATAAACAGCCTCGGTCACCGAAGCATTTGAAACCCACCTAACATTCTTCATTTCGTCCAGCTCCGCGCCGCTCCATATACATTGCATTGCGCGTATAGGTGTTGCATGCGTGGCAATGATAATTGTTTTTCCGTCGTTTTCATCGGCAATTTTTTTGAGTATACCCAAAATGCGTTCGGAAAGCATGCGTACACTTTCTCCTTTGGGGCATGATGAATTTCCTATATCGTGCCGCCACCGCGCCATCTCCTCGGGATACTTCTCCCATATATCATCAAAACTCATTCCGTCCCAAACTCCGGCGTATATCTCACGAAGCTCCTCCGATGGAATAATTTCAAGTCTGCACTTTTTCGCAATATGCTCCGCCGTTTGATATGCCCGCTTTAAGTCACTGGAATAAATCATGTCCGCTTTATAATTTTCGGCAATGAATTCCGCTGTTCTTTCCGCCTGCTTATTCCCCGTATCGGATAGCGGCACGTTAAGCTGACCGGCAAATATGCCGTTCAAATTCGCCGTACTTTCGCCATGACGCACCAAAAGTATTTTGTTCATGCTCTACCTCTTTCTTGCATTAAATATTTTCCGCAAACAACTTTGTCAGCGCTGTACAAGCCTTCAAATCGTTGACATCCACCATTTCGGACGGAGAGTGTACATATCTTGTGGGAATTGAAATTCCTCCGATTTTCACGCCCTCACCGGAAAAATGTATCACGCCGGCATCGGTGCCGCCCTCGGTCATAATCTCACGCTGATATTTAATTCCGTTTTTATCGCAAAGGTCAATAAGCGCCTCACGTACCTCTTGGCTTGTAATTACAGAGTAATCCATAATCTTAACAGCCGCTCCCTCTCCGAGCTTAACAGCCATTTCAGGGCAATTCGGAGTGTCTCCCGTGTCGGTTATATCAACCGATAATGCATATTCAGGCATTATCTGATATGCAGCAGTTCTCGCCCCGCGAAGTCCCACCTCCTCCTGGGTTGTAAAAACAAAATACAAATCGTTATCGGATTTTACCTGTTTTAAAACTTCAATCAATACATAGCACCCGGTTCTGTTATCCAGTGCCTTTGAAATAATTTTATCCCCACGGACACAGAATTCCCCGACAAAAACAGCCATATCGCCGACCGAAACCAATCTTTCCGCTTCCTCGCGGCTTTTTGCACCTATATCGATATACATTTTAGACATGGTACGCTTTTCGTTTTCCTTTTCGGTTCCGATAACTCCGATTGTTCCGTCCGCAAAGCGAACTCTGCGGTTTACAAGATTTCTCAGATAAAGTCCTCCCACATCGGAGAATCTCAAAAATCCGTTTTTATCTATAAATGTTACAACAATGCCTATTTCATCGCAATGCGCCGCAAACATTACCTTTTTTCCGTTACCCTTTTTCCTTACAATCAGATTTCCGAGAGCATCGGTATATATTTCATCCGCAAAATCCGATATTTCATTTTCTATCAGCTTTGTTATTTTTTCTTCATTTCCGGAAGGCGCGTCACATTCCGTAAGTTTTTTCAGAAGCTCCATCTTTATTCCTCCAACATCATATCAATATTATCCAAAAACAATTCCGCAATATCATAAACAGCTTTAATATCTCTCGCGGAAGCCAATGAGCATGGCGAATGAAGATATCTGCATGGAACAGATACCGAAACGGTTCTCACTCCGCCGCGTGCAAGATGTATTCTGCCCGCATCATTTCCTCCCGCCGTTGTTCTTTTATACTGCACCGGAATTCCTGATTTTTTTGCCGCTTCAAAAAGCTTTTTTCGAATTTTGGTATCGGCAATCGCCGCGCGATCCATAAATGTCACAGCTGCACCCTTACCCATTTCAGTAACATATTCGTGTTCTGAAAAGCCATGAACATCACTGCAAGTTGTGGACTCGGCAACAAACGCCGCATCCGGATTTATCCTGTGCGCCGCAAGCCGCGCTCCGCGAAGTCCAACCTCTTCCTGGGTGGTAAAGCAAAAGTATGTGTCGTATCTCACCGGCTTTTTCATAAGCTCGATAAGTACGGCGCACCCCGCCCTGTCATCTATAGCTTTTGCCTTTATTGTATCTTCTGTGAGCATTTCGAATTCTGTGTCAAAAGCAATGTAATCGCCAAGCTTTACCGCCTTCTCGGCGGCATTTTTATCAGAAGCTCCGATATCGATGTACAAATCGCGTATCTGCGGCATATTTCCTCGTTCGGATTTTTTCTGAAGATGAATGGCTTTTATTCCGATTACGCCTTTAACTTTTTCTTTTCCGACTACCACTCTTTTGGAAATAATTACACGCGGATCGATTCCGCCTACGCTTTTGAATTCAATGAAGCCTTTGTCGTTTATTCCGCTCACGATAAATCCGACCTCATCCATATGTGCCGACAGCATTATTTTTTTTTCGTCGTTTCCTTTTTTATATGCAATAAGATTCCCTATTGTATCTGTCGTAATTTCATCGGCATAGGACAAAATTTGCTCTTTTATAAAAGCTCTTACTTCCCCCTCATCTCCGCTTACACCGTTTAAGTTTGTCAATTCTTCTATAAGCATAGCCATTCCTCCATATCAGGTGTAATATCCTGCACAAAAAACGTGAGCAAATCCGCAACCGCCTTAACATCCGCCAAATCAAGCGTTTCTACCGATGTGTGCATATACCGAAGCGGTATTGATAAAAGTCCGGTAGGAATTCCCGCTCCGACCACCTGCATTACCCATGCGTCGGTACCGGTATTTCCTCCGTCAACGTCGGTTTTCGTTTTTATGTTGTATTTTTTTGCCGTTTCGATGATTCTTTCATAAATTTTCGGATGAATATTCGGCCCGTAGGTTACAACTGCACCGCATCCCAGCTCATATGCACTGTAAGAATTGTCCGGCGTTATTCCGTGGCACACGTCTACCGCAATCGCAATATCCGGCTCGATTCTGTAAGCCGCTGTCATTGCACCGTATCCGCCAACCTCTTCCTTTACACTGCATACCGCATAAACATCCGCATCCATTTTTATGCGTTCAAGATTTTTGAAAACAGTTATAAGCGCCGCAACACTTGAACGGTCATCTAAAGATTTTCCGGAAAGCATTTCGCCCAAAAGTTCACAAGTGCCGTTTCCGAAAGTAATGCTGTCTCCCACAGCTATCACATCGTTTGCTTCATCATAGGACATCCCGGTGTCCACCGCCATATCCGACAGTTTTATTTCGTCCTTATCGGCACCTGTCTGCAAATGGGGCGGCTTTGCGCCGACAATCCCTTTTATATCTCGTTTTCCATGGATAATAACCTCCGCAGACGGCAAAATCCGCGGGTCAATTCCTCCCACCTCGGCAACGGTGATAAATCCGCGCTTATCAATACCCTTTACCATAAGTCCGATTTCATCAATATGCGCTTCAAACAATATTTTTTTTGGATTTTCCTTTCCACAACGCTTTATCGCTGTAACATTGCCCATTGCATCAATAGCGACTTCATCTGCATAAGGCTCAAAAAGTTTTTTAATTTCTTCATTTATGCGATATTCATAACCGGAAATCCCGCGCATACCGCTTAATTTTTTTATCAGCTCTTTCAAATCAAATCTTTTCCTTTCTTAAAGCTCATTAACCAGTTGCTTGAACAAATTTCCTCTTTCCTCAAAATTCGCAAACATATCAAAGCTTGTTGATGCGGGTGACAGCAGTACCACATCTCCTGCAGTTGCCTTGTCATGCGCGATCTTTACAACCTCGGGATAGCTTGTGCAGTGTATGATTTCCACATTCTCACCGCCCTTTGCGCTCCTTACCGCCGCTTCGATTTTATCCGCGGTTTTCCCGATAAGAATAAGCGTTTTCACCTTATTGCAAATCGGCTCTCCTATACTGTCATAAGGGATTCCTTTATCCTTTCCGCCCGCAATCATTATAACCTTATTTTCAAAAACGTTTAAGGTATTTATGGTTCGGTTCGGGCTTGAATCTATAGAGCTGTTGTAATATTTTACGCCGTCAATTGTACGTATCAGTTCAATTCTGTGGGGCACGCCGCCGAAATTCTTTGCAACCGTCCGAACAATCTCGTCCCCTGCAAGACCCTCAACCGTCGCAATAGCCGCCATATAGTTTTCCACATTGTGCATACCCGGAATTTTTATATCCGATATATTAAGTACCTTTTCATCCCCACGCATAATGTAGCCGTCTTTTAGGTGAACATACACATTTTCTTTTGATGAAAAGGTGACGCATTTCCCCACAACTTCCCTGCCTATCTTTGCGGTTTCACTGTTTGAAGCGTTTACAACCAGCTTATCTCCCAAACCTTGATATCGCATAATGTTCTTTTTCGCATCTATATATTCCGCGTAATCCTTATGCACATCCAGATGATTCGGGCTCAAATTTGTTATAACCGCAATTTCTGGAGATTTTCTCATTGTATGAAGCTGAAAGCTTGAAAGCTCCAGAATCACCCAATCCTCCGCAGTCATTTTTTCTGCTTCGGCAAAAAGCGGATTTCCGATATTTCCGCCAAGCCATGTTGTATATCCGCTTTTTTGCATCATTTCATGAATAAGTGTGGTTGTGGTTGTTTTTCCGTCACTGCCGGTAACAGCAATGATATGTGCGGGGCAAACATCAAAAAATGCCTCCATTTCGCTTGTAATCACACTTCCTTTCTCCTTTGCTTTTAGAAGTGCCGGATGGTCAAATCTAAGTCCCGGGGTCTTAAAAATTATGTCCCCCGAAAGGTTTTCAAGATATTCTTCACCTGCAACAATTTCCACACCCAAAGCGGAAAATTCATCATATATTTCTCCGAGAGCCTCGCGGCTTCTTTTGTCATATGCCGTAACTTCAGCACCCATTTTGAGCAGATATCTTATCAAGGGGCTGTTTGAAATTCCAAGGCCTATTACCGATATACTTTTGCCGCACACGGCTTCCCTGAATTTTTCGATATTCATATATATCACTCCGATTTCATAATGTTCTGTTTTTTTTGTATACAATCCGAAACGGGCAGCACGCCCGCTTCTTACTCCGGATTTATCTGCGACATAACGCAGTATTCATTATCAAACTGCTCATTAAAGCGTTTCTGCACATCATCAAAAGTTATCTTGCTGTACTCTTCAAAATAATCAAAATAGTTTATATCCAAAAATGACATAGTTAAAAATGTATGCGCATAGCCCTCAATATCATTGTAGGAACGAATATAATCTCCCCATATAACTTTTTTTATACGCTCAAAATCCTCTTTCGAAAGACCGTTTTTTCTGAGCATGTCGATATAACCGGTAATTTTTTCATATACAGCGATAGGGTCCTTGCTCTCGCCGTCCACCGCCGTATAGGCATAATCCACCTGCGGAGAATATTCAAACGAAAAATTCTGATTTATAAGTCCCGCATCATACAGCTCGTTATAAAGCTCTGAGCTTTTTCCGAACAGCATCTCAGTAATAATTTCCATCTCAATCGATTTTTTAAGCAGTGCTTTTCCGGAATATCCGTTGTCGTTATCCTTCCACCCTATCATAAACATCGGCGATGCAACACTTATGGTCTGTTCCTTAAACTTACCCGCTACCGCTTTGGGCTCCTCCGGATAAATGCGCTTGATTTCCTCCTTAAAAGGAGTATTGTTTTTAATGTTTTTCTCAATAACACAAAGTGTCTTATCCGGGTCGACATCACCCGTAACGAACAGTGTCATATTCGACAAATTATAAAAAGTGCTATAACACTTATACAGCAGTTTTTCATCGATTTCGGCAATGCTTTCCACCGTTCCCGCAATATCAAGCTTTACCGGATTGTTATTATACAAAAGTCCGAGGAAATTGAAGAACAGCCGCCACGGCGCATTGTCATCATACATGCGTATCTCCTGACCGATAATTCCCTGTTCCTTTTCCACACTTTCCTTGGTAAAGTACGGAGATTGAACATAATCCATCAGCGTTTCAAGATTTTCGTAAAAATTCGCAGTGGAAGAAAATAAGTATGCCGTCATATTAAAGCTTGTGAATGCGTTTGCATCTCCGCCGAACTTTGAAAATTTATCAAAAACATTGCTCCCGTCCGGCTGGTCAAACATCTTGTGCTCCAAATAATGTGCTATTCCGTCCGGAACCTTTGTTGCCTCCTTTTCACCGGGCACAACAAATTCCGAATCCACCGAACCGTATTTTGTACCGAAAATCGCATAATTCGTGCTGTAGCCCGCACGAGGCATTATATAAATCGAAAGTCCACTTTCATGCTTTTTTAGGTACACACTCTCTCCGGTGAGCTTATCGTATATTTTTTCCATTATTCATTCTCCTCCCCCGTAAGAAAATAAACGGTATCAAGCTTAACCTTGCCGATTGTCGCGGCAGCTTCTTCCTTTGTAACAAGCTTTATTTTCTCTATACATTGGTCAATATCCGAAAATGTCTGACCGATTCTTTCACTGAGATGAAAAGAAATCATGCTGTGCTGGTCATCATAGCATGTCGTTAAGCCGTTAATTAAAAATTGCTTGCTGGATTCAAATTCCAGGTCGGTTATATTTCCTTTTTTCATTTCCTCAAGCTGAACCATTATTTCATCATATGCTTTATCAAAATTTTTGAACTCAATTCCCGCATTAACTAAAAGTATTCCCTTAAATCTGTCCAATACCGAACCGGCATAATACGCAAGGCTGAGCTTTTCGCGCACATTGTTAAATAGCTTGCTTTGTGCACCTCCGCCAAAAACAGCGTTTGCGACAAGAAGCGCAAAATAATCATCATCTTTCGGCGAAGCCTGCGTTAAAAATCCCATTGAAAGCTTTCCCTGAGTAACCTCCATTTTTTCCGTTACGCGGTTTATCGCCTCATCACGGCGTATTACCGTACATATTGGCATTTCAGCTTTTTTAAATTCAAGACCGCTGACGGCACTGCGAATTTCCGCCTCTATCGCATCGATATCGGTATCTCCGCAGATGTAAATATCAATCGGCGAGCTCACTGTTATTTCCTTATAATATGAATAGAGCTCCTCCTTTGTCATTTTTTTCATTTCCTCGGCATATCCCAGACGCGGTACGGCAAAACTATCTCCCCTTGCCAGCTCTTCCTGACATCTGTAACTTGAATAAATGCGCTTATCGTTTATTATACTTTCTATCTTCATTATTGAATTTGCGCGTTCCTGCTCAAATACATTTTTATCAAATTCCTTCGGCGCATCAAAAACCATGGAAAGCATAAGCTTAACCGCTCCGTTTACCGTTTTTTCACCGTTCGGCGCGTAGCAATCGGAAATTGTCTCAAAATCAAAGCAAATCAGGTGATCATCTCCGTGTTTTCCTATCCCCGCGGAAAATTTCGCCCCATATAAATTCTCCAAATATTTTGCAATCTCCCTCGAATTTGCACACATGCCGCATCCGCGTTTTAAAATGTGCGGCAAAATGGCATTTTTCGAAGCCTCTTCCCTGCACAGACTTCTGTGAATGTAAAGTCCGGCTGAAGTTGTTTTCAGCTTGTCCATCCGAATATAATTAAGCCGTATATTATCATTAATCGGTATAACCTTTAACATTGATTTTACTCCTTTTCGTAACTTTTATCATAAATATATTTTACTCCACAATCCGTTTAATGTCAATATTAACCTATATAACTTTCTATATCTTCAAGGGATAAATCCTTGTGAAGAGCAAGATTTATTCCGTTTGCGACAGTTTTTGCCGCTCTCTCTATTACAAGGTCAATATCCTTTGGCGTAACCACCATATTTGCGGCAGTTTCATTAAGAGCCTGCCTTATCGCCTCTCGTTTGTCCATTCCGGAAAAATATTCACCGCCGCCGATTTTATCAATCACGGTATCTATACTGTCCGACGCAATCGTTGCAGCATCCACCACCGTCGGCACACCGATTGCTATAACCTTAGCCCCAACACTTTCCTCGTTTATCCCGCACCTTTTGTTTTCCACACCCGAGCCCGGCGTTATGCCGGTATCCGAAATCTGCACGGTGGTTGATATGCGCTTTGTACTCCTTGATGCAAGTGCATCCACCGCGATTATAATTTCCGGCTTTATTTTTTCGGCAACGCCTGCAATTATCTCTGTTGTTTCTATGCCGGTTGTACCCAGCACACCGGGTACAAGAGCGCACACCGAGCTGTAGGAAGTATCCAAAAAACACTCCGGATGCGATTTTATGTGGTTTGTGACCATTAGCTTCGAAACCACGCGTGGTCCCAGCGCATCTGGAGTAATCAGCTTATTCCCCAGTCCTACCACCAGCGTTTTTGTGTTTTCCGATATACTGCATACCGCCCTTATCTGTTCCGCTACCGCAATACATGCCCTTTCGTAAACCTCATTTGAAAATTTAAGCTCGGGAGCCTCTATTGTTATATATTTCCCCGACGGCTTTCCCAATATTTTTTCGCCATGCGCGTTTTTAACCTCGATAACGGTTACGCTCACACCGCCATTTTCATTTTTTGCCACAGATATTCCGTTATCCCTGTTTTTGACCGCGTTTTTTTCACTGCACATTTCATGCGCTTCTATTGCAAGATCCGTTCTTATACTCTCCATTTTTGTCATCTCCGATTTATTTATGATTATGTATATTGTCGGTAAATCGTATAAAAACTATTCTTCTATTTTTTCCGCAAGCTTCTTGACCGCGCGTTTTTCTATTCTTGACACATACGATCTTGAAATCCCCAAACTCTGTGAAATTTCTTTCTGCGTTTTTCGTTCCTCTCCGCAAAGTCCGTATCGGCGGCAGAGTATGATTCTTTCATCCTCCGTCAGCACCTCGCGCATGGCACCGTACAATTTTTTGATATTCATTTTCAGAGCAACCGTATCGGCAATTTCCTCGGTATCTGCAGGCAGAATATCCGAAAATGTCATGCTGTTGCCCTCTTTGTCCGTCCCGATACATTCATCGAGTGATACCTCTCCTGCAGTTTTTTTGGACATTCGCAAAAGCATTAAAACCTCATTTTCGATGCATCTTGCGATATATGTGGTAAGCTTCGATGTTTTGGTAGGGTCAAAGGTGTTTATTCCCTTTATAAGTCCGATTGTTCCGGTAGACACCAAATCATCAAAATTATTCTCGGAAGCATATTTTTTTGCTATGTGTGCAACCAGCCGCAGATTGTGCTCTATCAAGACATTTTTCGCATTTTCATCGCCCTCTGTCCACCTTTGTATCCAATACCTCTCCTCTTTTTGAGAAAGCGGCTTCGGAAAGGTATTTCCTCCGACAAATCCCAAAAAAAGCAGTACATTCCGGAAAATCCGCAAAAAAAATTCAGACATAAAATCACCTCGGCATATTATATGCCGAGGCGACCCGTTCTGTGCCTGATTTTGTGTCCAATTATACTTCTTTTTCAATAAAATCAATTAATGTTTCCGCCAATATTTTGTGTCCCTCATCATTAAAATGAAGTCCGTCCGCGGTATATTTTTCCATATCCTCGGCAATATTCGGATTTATCGGAAGCCTGTCATATAGATTGAGTACCGGGATATCATGAGCTTTTGCCGTTTGTTCTATAATCTTTACATACTCTTTAAGCGGTTTTGCATCATGTGACGGAATATCTTTATCGAAGGGAAGCTCGTCATTCATACCCTCAAAATGCATACGGGCTGGTGTCATAAATATTTTTTGCGCATCGGGATACAATTCTTCAAGAATACTCATCAGAAATTCCACACCGCCGCAAAAGGTTTCCGGCGTTTTGTCGCCGATTTTTCCAAAAGGCGCATCACCGTGAATATAGTCATTTACTCCGCCGTACACAACTATTACGTCCGCATCCGTATTCAAATCATACACTCTTCCGCAAAAGCATAAATCATGGCGCGGTTTTGCGCTCGGCTTTATCTGGTGTGCAATGCGCGTTCCGCCTATTCCATAATTATACGCAGCCTTAAGCCCGCACATTTTCTTTATTCTGCTGTCATATCGGTTATTTTTGCAATCGCCAACGCCTGCGCCTTCCGTAATGCTGTCTCCCAAAAAATCTATCGTTTTACCAGTCAAATTCATAATTTATCTCCGCTCTTTCTTTTAATTTGTATCATATTTTAAAGCTAATTTGTCTTAAGTGCAATGCGTACCCGACCTTTCAGCGAATCCTCCTTAACGTGGAACACCAATCGGTAAACATAGCCGTAATTCTTTGATTTTACCAGTTCTACCCTAAGTGCAAGGTTTCCGTCCCAAACAATTGCACCGTTACCGATTAAAATTCTGTCCTCCGACAATATCGGCTTATTGCGCATAATCATTATAATTCTGATATCCTCCGCTTTTTCCAGCTCATAGTCATCGGTTATTATAACATATTTTTCCTCCGCCTCAACACTCCGCATCCAGCTTACAATGCCGGCATCTTTAGGGTATGTCCTCGTTAAATCTATTGATATGCCGTTATCCATTTTTTCAACCACAGCTTTTTTGGTATCGGCAAACTGCGTAAATCCGTTTACCGTCGGAAGATTATGCGACTTTTCCAAATCCACCACATACGGCTCGTTTTCCAAATATGCCATAAAATTGCCGGCGGAGGACGCACCTCCCTTTACCGCCACCGAAAAATCCTTTGTTTTGCGAACAAACAAATCCATGTTGTCGATATATCCACATTCCTGCTCATCGAAATTGTCACCGTAACCCGCAATTTCCGAAGCGTACTTTACGGAATACAGCTTGTGGAACAAATTCGTGCTCTCCGGCAGAGATTTTTCATCTATTTTGAGATACTCGCTTGCACCGAAATCCATTAGCTTTTTATAGTCCATCCGTTTTCCGAAAAGATAAGCACGTGCCCCGTCCTCTTCTGTTAATTTTTCGGAAAATCCTCCACTTCCTATATGAGATTTATAGATGCTGTCCGCCACAAATTTAACACGTTCATCACTGTAAACCGAAATTTTCTGGTCGGTTACATTATAGAGAATTTCCAAAATATCAAAAATATACGCTGACCACCTGTACAGGCTCTGCTCGTTCTTTGCCTTTATGCCGTCTTTTGTGTATTCCCCAAGAAGCACCTCAAGTGCGGCAAGCGTTTTGTCCACAACAGCCCTGCGCTTTGCTTCGTCCGGCTCGGTAAACATACATGCCAGCAAAGTATGCGCAATATTCTCCGGTGTAAGCTGTCTTGCATCGGAAAAAGGCGTCAAAACACGTCTCCTGATTTCATACAGCGCGCGTTTTTTCAAAACGGTGGGCAAATCCTTTCTGAAGCCCTGAACTGACAACGAAATCAGCGCCGCCGTCCGTGCGGAATTTACATCAAACTTGGGATTCTCAAAATCACGCAACCCTCTTCCGTCAGGGAGCTGCCATGTGCTTTCTTCACAGATACACCAAATGCCGTTGATTATGTCCTCAAGAAATCTGCCTTTTTTTTCTGCCGCCTCCGCCAAAACCAAAGACGAAAGCGCCTTTCTGCGCGCATTGTAATTCTTTAAACATTCATCTCCGTGAGCATCCGTGTACATTGAAGCCAAAAGCTCCGGCCACTCAAATCTTAAATATTTTGCTCCGTAGCTTACCGTTTCATTATATAAATATTCCGGAACACCGTTTAAAACAAACATGTCCAGGTCATTTCTCTGCCAAAGTTCGTAATCCGTAAACAGCAATATTACACCTCCGTTTTTATAATTTTCACCCGATAAATAAAATGACTTACAGGTCATTCTGTTCGGTGATATGGTATTATATTAATAAATTTTAATTTCGCATATAGCACCGCAAGGTGCAATTCATGAGACATAGGCTCAATTCTTGCCGTCAGACAATTCATTGAGTTTAATCATTTCGCGATTGAACTCATTATAACAAATATTTCCGCAATGTTCAAGCAATTTATCAATTATATCCCAAAAGTCCGCGAACCGAAACCTCTCCCGAATTCACTATTTCAGTTTTTCCGCCGCTTTGAACCACCAGCTCTCCGCCCGACGAAATATCACATGCATATGCGGAATATTCAACCCCGTCTTTTATAATAACTATTTCTCTTTCCAAAGTTGCACACAGTTTTTTGTAATCCTCCCGCAATGCCTCAAATCCGTAGGTTAAAAATTTGTCATATATACATTCAAACTCATGCATTATTTTCCCGAATACTTCTTCACGGTTATACTTTTTTCCGGTTTCAAGATAGAGTGATGTCGCCTTATCAGCCAATTCGGTATCAAATTCCGCAGTGTTCACATTCACACCTATTCCGACAACCGCATAATTAATTTTTTCGCCCCAAGCCGACAACTCTGTCAAAATTCCGCATACCTTTTTACCGTCTAAAATCACGTCATTTGGCCATTTTATTCTTGCCCCCGGGATAGCCCTCGCAACGGCAAGCCCCGCCGCAAGAGTAAGTTGCGAAACATCCTCCGCCGCAATTTGTGGTTTCAAATATATGCTCATCCACAGCCCACATCCGCTCGGTGCTGACCACGTTCTTCCCCGCCGTCCTCTTCCTCCGTACTGCTTTTCCGCAATGAAAACACTTCTGTCCGGCACATTTTCGGCACGTTTCGCTTCAATATTGGTAGATTCCGTGTCTTTAAAATAATATATCTCGCCCGCTACAAATTTTTTCAGTATTTCGGTATTAAGCGCATTTTGTTCTTCCACATTCTCCCTTTCACTTACGATATCTGCCCTGTCATCGCACATTCCGTTTTTAAGTCGATTAATGTGATTAAATATTTTATGCTTCATTTTTTTCACCGTTTATTATTTTATGCATATATTATACTACCATATGCGAAGATTGTCAAATTTCGACGGTTTACATAACTAAAATTACAAACAGATTACAGCAAGGTTACACTCCACGTTATCCACGCAGTTATCCCTCACTTTTTGTAATCTTTTTGTCATAAAATCGCAGAAAATCGCATTATCAACACTACGAGTGTGGATAAGTGGATAACTCTATCCACCCCATTTCGGTTTACATAACACAAAGTTCTATGATAAAATTTATGCATTTGCCGCTTAAATTTTATCCAAAAATGCTGTTTTCTATTGACAAAACAGCATTTTTTAAGTAAACTATTATTATATACATATATATTT
>CAYMBZ010000016.1:10040-27937 GCA_964388835.1 uncultured Lachnospiraceae bacterium | reverse complement strand
CTTGTAACCGGCGCAAAAGGTTTTTTGGGTAAAAACCTATGCGAAACACTTAAAAACATCCGCGATAAAAAGGACAAAACACGTGAGATAATTGTAAACGAAATTTATGAATTCGACGTGGATACCGCGGAAGAATGCCTTTTTGAGTATTGTAAAAAGGCTGATTTTGTGTTCCACTTAGCGGGTGTAAACCGCCCCGAAAGCGAAGAGAAATTTATGAATGGGAATTTCGGCTTTACTTCAAAGCTTTTGTCGGAACTTGAACGTGCGGGAAGCCGTGCACCGATTATGCTGTCATCATCAATTCAAGCGAAACTTGATAATCCCTACGGAAAATCAAAAAAGGCGGGGGAGGATTTGATATTCGAATACGGGAGAAAAAACGGCATAAAAACACTTGTTTATCGTTTCCCCAACTTGTTCGGAAAATGGTGCAGACCGAACTATAACAGTGCAGTTGCCACTTTCTGCCATAATATCGCCCATGGCTTGCCGATTACCGTAAACGACAGAAGCCGTGTTATGACCCTGTGCTATGCTGATGATGTTGTTGATGAAATGATACGCTGCCTTTTGGGAAAGGAAAATTGCACGGGCGATTACTGCGAGGTGCCGATTTTTCATCAAATTACCCTTGGAGAAATTGCGGATATGCTGTACGGATTTTCAAAAAGCCGTAAGAATGTTCCGGATATGACTGAGGGAAGCTTTTCAAAAAAGTTGTATTCAACATATCTTACATATCTTGAACCAAGTGATTTTGCGTACAAGCTTCAAATGAACTGCGATGAGCGGGGAAGCTTTACGGAATTTTTGCGCACAAAAAACGCCGGTCAGATGAGTATTAATGTGTCAAAACCCGGAATAACCAAGGGCATGCATTGGCATAATACAAAAAATGAAAAATTTGTTGTGGTATCGGGCAGAGGATTGATAAAGCTCCGCAAAATCGGCTGTGATGAGGTTACCAGCTATGAGGTCAGCGGCGATGAGCTTACCGTTGTGGAGATGATTCCGGGATATACACACAGCATTGTTAATTTGTCGGATAAAGAGGATTTGGTAACCTTGATGTGGGCAAATGAGTGCTTTAATCCCGAAAAGCCGGATACATATTTTGAGGAGGTTTAGAAATGTCCAAGCTGAAGCTGATGACAATAATAGGAACAAGACCTGAAATAATACGCCTTGCGTCATGCATAAAGGCATGCGATAAGTATTTTGACCAGATTCTGGTACATACCGGTCAGAATTACGATTATTCGCTTAATCAGGTGTTTTTCGATGATTTGGGATTGCGTGAGCCGGATTATTACCTTGATGCGGTAGGCGAAAATCTCGGACAGACAATGGGTAATATAATATCAAAATCCTATGAGCTTATGGCTCGGGAAAAACCTGATGCCGTATTTGTTTTGGGGGATACCAATTCGTGCCTGTCAGTGATAGGAGCGAAGCGTTTGCATATTCCGATATTTCATATGGAAGCGGGAAACAGGTGCTTTGATGAGTGTCTGCCGGAGGAAACAAACCGTCGTATAGTGGATATAATATCGGATGTGAATATGTGCTATTCCGAGCATGCAAGACGGTATTTGAATTCGTCGGGCGTGGCAAAGGAACGCACATACGTGGTGGGTTCGCCGATGGCGGAGGTGCTGCACAGTAATCTTGACAAAATCCGCGAGAGTAAAATTCTTGAAAAGTTGGGACTTGAAAAGAATAAATATATTTTGCTGTCTGCGCACCGTGAGGAGAATATAGATACCGAAAAGAACTTTTTCAGCCTTATGAATGCGGTAAATGCCATGGCGGAAAAATATGATATGCCGATACTGTATTCCTGCCATCCGCGGAGCAGAAAATTTATAGAACAGCGCGGCTTTGAGTTTGATAAGCGCGTTATACAGCATGAACCACTGGGATTTCATGACTACAATAAGCTTCAGATGAATTCATACTGCGTTGTTTCGGACAGCGGAACATTGCCGGAGGAATCAAGCTTCTTTTTGTCGGTGGGAAATCCCGTTCCTGCGGTATGCATAAGGACAAGTACCGAGCGCCCGGAGGCGCTTGATAAGGGTAACTTCATACTTGCGGGGATTTCGGAGGAACAGGTGCTTCGAGCGGTAGATACTGCGGTGATGATGAATAAAAACGGGGATTTCGGAATCCCGGTTCCGAATTATATTGATGAAAACGTGTCGGTAAAGGTGGTAAAGCTTATTCAAAGCTATACCGGTATCGTAAACAGAATGGTCTGGAGAAAAGATATGTAAAATTAATATAAAAAGAGCCTACTTCTCGGAAAACCCAATTTTCGGTTTGACTTTCGGAAGTCGGCTCTTTTGGTATATCTAATCCTCTTTTTTTCCTATCCCGAGGTCGTTGCCAAGCGTATTTGCAACCGTAATACTGCTGTTTCCGTATCTTTTGCGGATTTTATCTATGGTAAATTCGAGATTTTCCAGCTTTTCACTGTCGGAAAAGTCATCAAAAAGGCTGATTTGACCGCCGATGTCTCCCGAAACAAAGTTTGTACCGGTTACGGTTATCATGCGTATCGGCTTATCCTTGCTCCAATTTTCCAAAATAAGTCCCATGGAGGCATTAAAAATATCTTTTGATAAATATGTCGGTATTGCAAGGGTTGTTTGACGTGAAATGGTTTTCAAATTTATATCCTTAATATGCACATGTACCGTGCCGCATTTCAGATTTTTCGCTCTCATCTGCGAGGCAATATTGTCCGACAAGGCGCGTACACCTTTTGCTATGTCATCTCTCCCCACAATATTGCGCGGAAAGGTCATGCCCTTTCCGATTGATTTCGCTTCCTGTTTGACATAGTATGGCATAACTGGGCTGTCATCCTCGCCGCGGGCGTATTTAACGAGCATAACAGCGTTTTTTCCGAGTTTGCTTTCCAAAAAGCGTACATCCGTACAGGCTAAGTTACCTATTGTTTTAATATTCATTTTTGTAAGTACCTCAAAAGCCCTTTTTCCCACAAAAAGCATCGAGGAAACCGGGAGGGAGTAGAGGATATCCTTATAGTTTTCCCGAGAGATTACGGTGGTAGCATCGGGCTTTTTATAGTCGCTTCCGAGTTTTGCAAATACTTTGTTGTAAGAAACGCCTATCGAAACGGTTATACCGAGCTCCTCGCGAACACGGCGCCTGATATCATCGGCGATTGTTTTTCCGTCCCCGAAAAGTCGTGTACTGCCGGTAACGTCAAGCCAGCTTTCATCAATGCTGAACTTTTCCACCTGGTCGGTGTAATCGATATATATGCGATTTATTTTATCGGAATACTCCTTGTAAAGCTTATGATGCGGTGGTACAATTACGAGATTCGGACATTTTTTCTTCGCTTGCCAAATAGGCTCTGCGGTCATGATACCGTATTTTTTCGCGATTTCGTTTTTTGCAAGTATAATTCCGTGACGGCTGGAAGCGTCTCCCGCAACGGCAAGCGGGACTTTTTTTAGCTCGGGTTTTAATACACATTCGACGGAAGCAAAAAAATTATTGCAATCGCTGTGCAGAATAATCGGTTCCATTGTCAAATCCTTTCTATAATATAAAACAGCACCGCATTTGTGATAAATGCAAGCAGCAGTGTGAGCTTAAATGATGTTTTGTGCGTTTTGTGACGGAAATAATACATTCCGCAAAGAATACCGCAAGGGGCAAACAGAAAAGCAAATGTGAAGAGCATTTTTTCGCTTATTCTGCGCTTTTGGCACAGGGCTTTGTGCTTATCGATTCCCATAAGCGCAAAAGCGATTAAATTCCATATTAAAATTGCGGTGTAAACTATATCCATTGCGCCTGCTCCTAAAAATCGTACTGCGTATATATTCATTATAAATCCGCATATCGGCTTTGTCAACATCAAAGTTTTTTGTTAATTTTTTGTTACAAGGTGTTTCGGTTTCTTGTATGCGGGAATAATATGTGGTATAATGAGTTTAATCGTGAAACGATTAAACTCAATGAATTGCCTGTGGCAAGAATTGAGTCTTATGGCTCATGAATTGCACTTCGTGCATTCTTTGGACAATTCAAATCATGGCGAAGCCAAATCATGACAACGACAGTTGTCAAATCATAAAAATGCGCAACATCTAAATCATACACGTATCTTATAATGAATTGAGATTTTTGCTTAACGCTTGTCAGCCCACGGGCAAGGTCGATTAAGCTTTAATAACTGTTTGTGGGCGGAAAGGTTATGGGGATTTTTATGGAAAAAATATTTGACAGTATTAAAAAGGGTGTCACAATAGCGGTGAACGAGGCGGGAAAACTGACCAAAACGGTAGCCGACAAGACAACAAATATTGTGGACATAACGAAATTGAATATTGCTTTAAACGATACAGAGGGAAACCTGAATAAAGAATATGCCAAGATGGGCGAGGTCGTTTATAGAAGGTTTGAGGACGGCGCCGAACTTGACACGGAGCTTGCCGAGATTTGTGCGGAAATTGTGGAATTTAAAAAGGAAGCGGATAAAATAAAGGAGCAGATAAGCGAGCTTAAAAATTCGGTAGTATGCCGCGAGTGCGGTCAGCAAAACGATAAGAAAAGCGGATTTTGCTCAAAGTGCGGCGCTGAGCTTCATCATGAAAGCGAGAGCGGCACGGTAATTGAGGTTACGGATTTCGATGAAGAATAGCGAACTCGAAAAAACGCGTATTTAGCGCGTTTTTTCGTTCTGCAACAGTTGAAAATAACGGTGCTTGCGGCTGATGATTATACTATTTTTCCGATAAATGCTTCCTTTTCGGTCTTTTCGATAAGTACGTTTTTGTATTTTCCGGATAAGTCCTCTGTTGTTTTGACAAGTACGGTTTGGTAATTGTCGGTTTTCCCTTCGAAACAGCCGTTCGTTGTGGGTTGCTCAAAGAGAACCTCTTCCGTTCTGCCGATGAAGCGGTTCATAAAATCCTTTTTGCTTCTGTTGCAAATTTCGGAAATGATTTTACTGCGCTTTTCCTTAACTGTTGGGTCAATTTGGTCGGGATATTCTGCGGCGGGAGTACCCTCGCGCGGAGAATACTGGAAAATATGCGCACCGGAAAATGCGACTTTTTCAGCAAAAGCACAGGTTGCGGCAAATTCCTCATCGGTTTCTCCGGGGAAGCCGACCATAATGTCGGTGGTGATTGCAACATCCGGAAAATGTCGGCGCAAACCGCACACGATTTTATAATAATCATCCGTGGTGTATTTTCTGTTCATGCGGTGCAAGGTTTCGTCACAGCCGCTTTGAAGCGAAAGATGAAAATGGTGACACAGCTTATCGCAATCCTTGATTTCCGAAATAAAGCTTTCGTCAAGTGTCATCGGTTCGATTGAGCTTAAACGGATTCGATTTATCCCCAAAACAGAGTTTGCACGATTTAAAAGTGCGGAAAGCGAGCAATCGCCGAGGTCAATCCCGTATGATGCGATGTGTATGCCTACATATGTTATTTCGGTAAAGCCGTGTTCGGCGAGACGCTCGGTTTCGGCAAGTACCTCATCAAGCTTTCGCGAGCGTATCGGGCCTCTGGCATAGGGGATTTTGCAGTAAGAGCAAAATTGATTGCACCCTTCTTGAACTTTGACGTACGCTCTCGTGCGGTCGGAATATGTACTGATAAAGAGCGGGTCAAAGTCATGTGTGCGCATGATATCATCTACGTGGGAAATTCCACAGAGCGCTTGATTTTCTTCATAAAGCTGCACTATTTTGCTTCGGTCTTTTGTGCCCAAAACAAGATTCACATCGTCTATTTTAAGTACCTCATCGGGTGCGACCTGAGAATAACAGCCGGCTACTATGACAAAGGAATTTGGGTTATGCTTTTTTGCGCGGCGAATGATTTGCCGAGATTTTCGGTCGCTCATTCCGGTTACCGTGCAGGTATTTATTACATAAATATCGGCATATTTGTCAAAATCCGCCGTTTCATATCCGGCATTTACAAACAGCTCGCTCATTGCTTCGGTCTCGTACTGGTTTACCTTACAGCCGAGAGTATAAAATGCTACTTTTTTCATTGTTACCTCGTAATTTTGTGAAATTTAATTATGCTTAACAAAATGTAAGCGTCTTGATTATTACTATTATATAAAATTTCTGCAAATTCTGCAATACCCCTATTGACTAATTTGAAAAAAAGTTGTATTATAAGTATATAGAAAAATAAAACAAAGATATTACAGGAGGAATGACTAATGAAGGTTTTTAATCTCATGCTCAGTTCAATCAACGACGTAAAAGATTTTGTAAATACAGTGTCTAAGTATGACTTTGACGTTGACCTCACATCGGGAAGATATGTTGTAGATGCAAAATCCATTATGGGAATATTCAGCCTGAACCTTTCAAAGCCGATAAAGGTTGAGGTGCACAGTGATGATTGTGCGGAATTCATGGCAGAAGTGGAAAGATTTATCGTTGAATAATTAAAACCTATATCAGCAGGCTTTTTTGGTCTGCTGTTTTTCTTTTAACGGAGGGATTTTTTGATGATTATAGATTTTGAAAGCATGGATTTTGATAAAAAGACGGAGTTTTTGGGCGGAAGAGGGAACTTCTATATCAAAAGTTATCGCGACAACAGTAACAATATTATGTTTGACTGCCTTGAAAGCGGCGCGTCAATCGGATATCACAAGCACGAGACAAACAGTGAAATAATCTATATTGTAAAAGGAAACGGAAAGGTTTTGTATGACAATGCTGAGGAAAAGGTAAAAGAGGGTCAGTGTCATTACTGCCCCAAAGGTCATTTTCACAGCCTGATAAACGATTCCGCGGATAAACTGTTCTTTTTTGCGGTTGTATGTGAACAATGAATTCGATTAAACCGATTGCGGGGAGAATGTGGTAAAACGTTCCCCGCAATCTTTTTTTGTATAAAAATCACCTCGGTGACAAAAAATAGCATCAAACTGGTAAGGAAAATGATGTTGTATGATTTTATGCAAAAATAGGAGTGAACGGTATGCGAATGGGGAAACAGACGGTAAAACTCAAAAATTTGCCATCCATCGTGTCCGCCGCGGCGACGGTGGGAAAAAAGGAGGGCGAGGGCCCGCTTGCAGAGGAATTCGATGTAATTTTAAAGGATGACTATTACGGGGAAAAAACATGGGAAAAGGCGGAAAGCAAGCTTCAGGAAGAAACGGCGAAACTTGCGATAAAAAAGGCGGGGATGCATGAGAGTGACATAAACTACGTGCTTGCGGGGGATTTGCTGAATCAATGCGTCGGAGCGCATTATGCCATGCGCGAGCTGGGAATACCATTTTTGGGATTGTACGGTGCATGCTCCACAATGGCGGAAAGTATGCTTATTGCAAGCATGCTGATTGACGGTGAATCTGCGGATAACGCGCTGTGTGTCACGTCAAGCCATTATTGCTCGGCGGAAAAACAGTACAGATATCCTTTGGAATACGGCGGTCAGCGGACACCGTCGGCACAATGGACGGTAACCGGGTCGGGAGCGGCGATACTTGCATCCTGCGGGGGTGGACCCTATATACATGCGGTGTGTGCCGGAAAAATTATCGATATGGGGATAAATGACGTAAACAATATGGGCGGAGCAATGGCGGCAGCCGCGGCAGATACGCTGACGGCACTTTTTGAGGATACAAAAACCTTACCTGAGGATTATGACATGATACTGACCGGAGACCTTGCGGAGGTGGGTTCGGATGTGTTTTGCGAGCTTATGGATAAAAAGGGATATAACATATATCCCATGCACGCGGATTGCGGAAAGATGATTTTTGATGCGAAAAAGCAGGATGTACACGCCGGAGGAAGCGGATGCGGATGTTGCGGAAGTGTATTTTGCGGGCATATATTGAAAGAGTTTGAAAGAGGAAATATAAAGCGCATGATTCTAATGGCAACAGGTGCACTGATGAATCCCATGACACTTTTTCAAGGGGAAACAATTCCGTCGATTGCACATGCGCTTATAATAACAACCGACAGTGAATCATTTTTTTAAGGAGAGAGCAATGGAATATTTAAAAGCATTTGCGGTAGGTGGATTAATTTGTGTAATCGGGCAGATTTTGATTGATAAGACAAGGCTTACTCCGGCGAGAATTTTGGTGAGCTTCGTCACCGCGGGGGTAATTCTGCAACTTTTCGGGCTTTATAAGCCGCTGGTTGATTTTGCAAAAGCGGGAGCTACCGTTCCTCTTACCGGGTTCGGATACAATCTTTGCCGCGGAATGGAAAAAGCTGTCGCTGAAAACGGTTTCATGGGGATTTTTACCGGAGCGTTTACGGCGGGGGCCGCCGGACTTTGCGCGGCTGTCGTATTCGGATTTTGGACGGCGATTATCTTTAAACCGAAGCCAAAAAGTTGAGATTTTTACACAAATTTCCTTATTATGAAATGTGAGGTTGCTTTTTTTGAAAAAATATGGTATAATAAATGTTAATCTATAAAATTTACTAAAGGAAGGTTTGATTAAATGGAAATATTGGCATTTGTACTGTATTTTATTGCAATGCTGGGAATTGGAGTATATTTCTTTGTGAAATCCAAAAACTCGGCGGGAGAAAAAGAGTATTTTTTGGGCGGCAGAGCCATGGGACCATGGGTTACGGCAATGAGCGCACAGGCTTCTGACATGAGTGCTTGGCTTCTCATGGGACTTCCCGGCAGTATATTCGCATTCGGTCTGGGACAGGCTTGGATAGGAATAGGTCTTGCGATAGGAACATCGCTCAACTGGATTTTGGTGGCAAAGAGACTTCGTAAATTCTCGAAGGCGGCAGGAGATTCGATAACCATGCCGCAGTACTTGACAAACAGATTTGCGACCAAAAGCTCGGCTCTTAAAATTATATGTGCCGTTGTGTTCCTTATAAGCTTTACAATTTACGTTGCTTCGGCGTTTTCAGCGGGTGCACAGGTGTTCGCACAGCTTTTCCCAATAAAAAGAGCGCATGCGATGATAATTTTTGCGGCAATCATTTTGATTTACACATTCCTCGGCGGATATAAGGCGGTATGCTGGACCGATTTCTTCCAGGGACTTTTGATGCTTGCGGCGCTTTTGGCAGTGCCGATAATGCTGATTGTTGCGGGGAATAACGACCCGGCATTGATTAACGAAACAATTACCGCAAACGGACAGGAATACAGTTTTGTTCCTAATTTCTTCTCGGCATCGCCGATTGAAATTATTTCCGGTTTGGCGTGGGGACTCGGATATTTCGGTATGCCTCACATTTTGGTTAGATTTATGTCTATCGAAAAGCCGAGTATGGTTAAAAAATCCGCAACAGTAGCGATTATCTGGGTTGTCATTACCCTGTCCGCGGCTATTTTAATGGCATACTTCGGCAGAATGTTTATCATGGACGGAAAATCATTTGCTCAAACCTTGCTTCTTGCGGGAGAACAGGAGCTTATATTCGTTAAGCTGACAAGATATCTCTTTCCGGCATTTATTGCGGGCATACTGCTTGCGGCAATTATTGCGGCATCCATGTCTACGGCTGATTCACAGCTGTTGGTGGCATCATCATCATTCACGAGTGATATTTACAAGCCGCTTATGAGAAAAAATGCTTCGGATAAGGAAATTTTGTGGGTAGGTCGCGCGGTTGTGGTTGTTGTATCGATAGTTGCGTTCTTCATAGCAAACGGCGGAGAGGGCGCCGCACAGATTATGAGCTTGGTGTCGAATGCGTGGGCACTTTTCGGCTCGGCTTTCGGGCCGGTAGTGATTCTGTCACTGTTCTGGAAGCGCTTTACATATAAGGGCGCCGTTGCCGGTATAGTTGCGGGCGCTGTTGTTGATATAATCTGGCTCATATTCCTTTCGGGAACGACAGGTATATACGAAATTATTCCGGGATTTGTCGCAGGATTGATATTCTCAATTATATTTACGCTTGCGGATAAGGCTCCGTCTGCGGAGGTTGTGGCAATTTATGAGCGCGCGACGGATAATGCAATCGATGATTGATTTTTTTGCACTGAATGTAAAATAGTAAAAATTGATTGAAATTTTACTAAAAGTATGGTATAATGATTTCATCTTTGATGAATTCAACTAAATTCGCCTGATGGCGAGCTAAATGTGCTTACGCACGCTAAATTACTTCGTGGTTAAATTGACCTTGCGGTTAGCTGAGGCGAATTTAATTTAGCTGTTTTGAAAAAACAATTTAGCTATGGAGCGTGAGCGGAATAATTTAACTTTGCACGAAAAGTGCAAAATTTAGCTAAAAAGTATGGCATCAAAATCATACAATGATTTTAAATAGTGCATAAAAAATAATGGAGGTAATTATTATGAAAAAATTAGTTTCAGTACTGCTTGCTGCAGTAATGTGCATGGGATTGGCTTCTTGCGGAGATAACGGCGGAAGCAATGCGGGAGATGAAAACGGAAAGAAGTTTGTAATCGCAACGGATAAAGGCTTCAGCCCGTTTGAGTTCCAGGATGCAAAGGGAAACATTGTCGGTATAGACATGGATATTTTGGCGGCTGTTGCCGAGAATCAGGGATTTACATATGACCTTCAGTACGTTGGCTGGGATGCGGCGATTGCGGCATGTCAGGCAGGTCAGGCGGATGCAATGATTGCCGGCGCATCCATTACGGACGAAAGAAAGGATGCAGGCTGGATTTTCTCCGTTGGATACTATGACGCAACACAGGGGATGGCTGTTGCCGAGGAGGCCGATATAGCGGGATTTGAGGACTTAAAGGGACAAAAGGTTGCCGTAAAGAACGGAACAATGAGCAATCAGTATGCCGAAAGCATAAAAGATAAATACGGATTTGAGGTTGTAACATTCTCAACATCGCCGGACATGTATCAGGCTGTGCTCGGCGGTCAGGTTCAGGCTTGCTTGGACGATACACCTATTCTGAAGTATAACATCAAAACAGGTGAGCTTAAGATGAAGTTTGTTGACGGAACGGAAAACGAACCGGCACAGTATGGTATGGCTATATTCGACTCATCAAAGCAGGAACTTCTTGACCTTTTCAATGCAGGTCTTGAAAATATTAAGGCAAGCGGCAAGTATGACGAAATTATCGAAACATATTTGGGCAAATAATAAACGCAATTAACGTAAGGGCATTGGATTTCCGATGCCCTTGCAAAATGTATAGGGAGGCTTTTCAAATCTATGAGCCAAATAATTAACACATACGGTACGCTTCTGCTTTCGGCAATGGGGCAGACATTACTGCTTGCACTTTTGGGATTGTTTTTCGGTTGTATTCTTGGAATATTTTTCGGATTGATGAGCGTTGTAAAGAATAAGGTTTGCAATGCGATTTCGGTTATATATGTAAATATCATCCGCGGAGTGCCTATGATAGTCTTGGCATTTTTCGTGTATCTCGGCATACCTTACGGCCTTAAAAGTGCCGGAATATCGCTGATTTTTTCAGCACTTCAGGCGGGAACAATCTGCCTTGCGCTGAACTGCGGCGCGTATATGTCCGAAATAATAAGAGCGGGTATACAATCAATAGACCCGGGGCAGATGGAAGCGGCAAGAAGTTTGGGACTTACATATTGGCGGTCGATGTTCCGTGTCGTTCTTCCGCAGGCGATAAAAAACATGATTCCCAGTATAGTGAATCAATTCATCATTACATTAAAGGATACTTCGATTTTGTCGGTTATCGGTTTCCCGGAACTGGTCAACAAGGCGCAAAACGTAATTGCCATCACCTTTAAGTCCTTTCAAGTTTGGACTTTGGTGGGGATTATGTATTTGATTGTTATCTTAGCACTCCAGCAAGTGGCGAATGCGTTGGAAAGGAGGCTTAACCGTGGCAGAAGATAACAGAAACATTAAAATTCACGTGGCTAACCTTAAAAAGGATTTCGGAAACCTAAAGGTACTGCGTGATATTTCAACGGATATTTATGAGGGCGAGGTTGTGTGCATAATAGGTCCCTCGGGTTCCGGAAAATCCACCTTTTTAAGGTGCTTAAATCGACTTGAAACAATTACAAGCGGCGAGGTTGTGGTTGACGGATTTCATATCGATGATAAGAAAATAAATATAAATAAGGTGCGCGAGAATATCGGAATGGTGTTTCAGCACTTCAACCTTTTTGCTAACATGAATGTATTGCAAAATCTTATGCTTGCTCCGGTAGACCTTAAAAGGGCAACAAAGGAGGAGGCAAAAAAAGAAGCTATGCGGCTTTTGGATAAGGTGGGTCTTACCGATAAGGCAAACAGCTATCCGTCACAGCTTTCGGGCGGACAGAAGCAGAGAGTAGCCATAGCGCGGGCTTTGGCAATGAAGCCGGATATTATGCTTTTTGATGAGCCTACATCGGCGCTTGACCCGGAAATGGTGGGCGAAGTGCTGGCGGTCATGAAAGAACTTGCGAGTGAGGGGATGACAATGGTTTGCGTAACTCATGAAATGGGCTTTGCACGCGAGGTGGCAGACCGTGTCATATTTATCGATGAAGGTGTGATACTTGAACAAGGAACGCCCGATGAAGTATTCAAAAACCCCAAGCATCCGCGCACGATAGATTTTTTGAGAAAAGTATTGTAAGCGCACAATTTTACGGGTTGTGCGCCTGCATAAAAATTGGGGATGTATAGCGGTTACATCCCTGTTTTATTAAGGAGAATTTTATGGCTTTGTATGCAATTTCGGATTTGCATTTGCCGCTCGGTGTCAATAAACCGATGGATATTTTCGGCAAGCGCTGGGAAAATTACGTTGAACGCTTAAAGGAAAACTGGCAGAGTGTTGTCAGCGGTGGTGACACCGTTGTTCTGCCGGGAGATTTTTCCTGGGCAACGTATATAGAGGAAGCAAAAGCGGATTTTGAGTTTTTAAATGCATTAAACGGAAAAAAGATACTGCTTAAAGGGAATCACGATTATTGGTGGACTACACTTAGCAAAATGAAAAAGTTCGTTTCGGAAAACGGCTTTGAAAATATAGAATTTCTTCAAAATAATTCCTTTGAATATAACGGAATATCCATTTGCGGAACCCGCGGATGGACGACTCCCACGGGAATTCTGACGGGTGAGGATAAAAAAATATACGACAGAGAGGTCGGCAGATTGGCGCTGTCGATAAAATCAGCAAAGTATCCCGATAATATAACGGTGTTCACGCATTTTCCGCCTATATTGAAAGATTATCGTGATAATGAAACGGCGAAACTTTTAGAGGACAGCAAAGTTCGCCGATGCGTATTCGGGCATATCCATGCATCCGGTGTGCGCAACGCGTTTGAAGGAAATCTTAACGGTGTGGCATACACCTTGGTATCATGTGATTATCGTGAATTTATGCCTGTTAAAATAGCGGATTGACACATAATTTTAGTGTTTTTTAATAAATTCCCAATTTGGTCTTGAAATTTTGATATTTTGTGGTATAATAATAAAGATGTAATAATGGCGTATTATAGCGTCGTACAATTAGATGAGGAGGATTTAAGCACAATGGCGGTTAAATCAGAACAAGTAGAAAAAAATCTCGTAAAATTAACATTTGAAGCATCTGCAGAAGCATTTGCGGAAGCAATGAACAAGGCTTATCTGAAAAATGCAAAAAAATACAGTGTACCGGGCTTCAGAAAGGGTAAAGTTCCGCGCAGTGTAATTGAAAAGTATTATACAGAAGCAGTGTTCTATGATGATGCTGTAAATTCGGTTTTGCCGGAAGCATATGAAGCGGCACTTAAGGAATCAGGAGTAGAGGCTGCGGCACGTCCGGAAATCGATGTTGAAGAAATCAAAAAGGGTGAGCCTGTTGTATTCACAGCTTTGGTTACAACAAAGCCTGAGGTAACTCTCGGCGAATATATAGGTATAAAGCAGAACAAAATTGAGCACAATGTAACTGATGAGGATGTTGAGAACGATATCAAGGCAGCACAGGCGAAGAACGCAAGATTGGTTCCTGTTGATGATAAGCCTGTTGAAAGCGGAAATATTGTAACAATTGACTTTGCAGGTTCTGTTGACGGAGTTGCTTTTGAAGGAGGCACGGCAGAGGGATATGATTTGGAAATCGGTTCAAATACGTTCATTCCGGGATTTGAAGAACAGCTGATAGGTAAAAAACTCGGAGAAGAAACCGATGTAAATGTAACTTTCCCCGAGGAATATCATGCTCCGGATTTGGCGGGCAAGGCTGCTGTTTTTAAGGTAAAGATTAACGAAATCAAGACAAGAGAGTTTCCTGAGCTTGATGATGACTTTGCATCTGAGGTAAGCGAATTTGAGACTATGGACGAATACAGAAAGAGTGTTCGCGAAAGATTGGAAAAAGCCGCTGCTGACAGAGTTAAGACAGAAACAGAAAATGCAATCGTAGATAAAGCTGTAGAAGTATGTGAAGTTGAAATTCCGGAAGCTATGATTAATGACCGTACCGATGCAATGGTTCAGGATTTCGCTCAGAGACTGCAGTATCAGGGCTTGGATATTAAGACATACATGCAGTATACCGGCAATACCATGGAGGGCTTTAAGGATAGCTTCAAGCCGCAGGCAGAAAAGCAGATTAAGACCACTTTGGTATTGGAAGCTATTGCAAAGGCAGAGGGAATTGAAATTCTTGATGAAGAAGTAAATGACAGAATTGCCGAGATGGCTAAGCAGTACAACATGGAAGCAGATAAGCTTAAAGAGCTTATGCAAGATGCGGATATTGCAAACCTTAAGGATGAGCTTGCAATGAACAAGGTTGTTGACATGCTGGTTAACAAGGCAAAGATTTCAAAGCCGAGAGGCAGAAAGCCGAAGGCTGAAACTGCTGAGAAGTAATTGTTTCTTCTGCAATTAGGCAAACTCGCATCTTTAGAGTGTTAAGGGGATTTTGTATTCAAGCGGGTGCAAAATCCCCGTTTGAGGAGCATAATGCATATCGGCGTTATGCCCTCTTTTGTAAGGAAAGGAATGATATTATGAGTTTAGTACCTGTAGTGGTTGAACAGACAGGACGCGGTGAGCGCAGTTATGACATTTTTTCAAGACTTTTGGAGGACAGAATAATCTTTTTGGGTGAAGAGGTTAATGATGCTTCCGCAAGTCTTGTTGTAGCTCAGATGCTGTACCTTGAGGGAAAAGATCCAGATAAGGATATTCAGCTGTATATCAACAGCCCCGGCGGCTCCATAACAGCCGGTATGGCGATTTATGATACTATGCAGTACATAAAGTGCGATGTATCGACTATATGTGTGGGAATGGCGGCAAGCATGGGTGCATTTCTTTTAACAGCAGGCGCAAAGGGAAAACGTTTTGCTTTGCCCAACAGTGAAATTATGATTCACCAGCCGCTTCTCGGAGGACTTCAAGGTCAGGCGACCGATATACAAATCCATGCTGATCGTATCATAGCTATAAAGAAACGTCTTAACGAGATTATGGCAGAACGTTCGGGTCAGCCGCTTGACGTGATTATGGCAGATACCGAGAGGGATAATTTTATGACGGCAGATGCCGCAAAGAGCTACGGATTGATAGATGAAGTAATAACAACCCGTGATCAGAAATAAACGAGGTATCATTTAATGGCAAAAACGGACAATGTAAACGAGCTGAGATGCTCATTCTGCGGTAAGGCAGAATCCGAGGTGCAGATGCTTTTATCCGGCCCCGGAGTGTATATATGCAATGAATGTGTCAAGCAATGTGAGCAGATTATTGCGGGAGATTTCGACACAAAGGATTTTGAAGTTCAGGATGACTTGCCGAAGCCTATGGAAATCAAGAAAGTTCTTGATGAGTATGTAATAGGTCAGGAGGAAGCAAAAAAAATTCTTGCGGTGGCGGTATATAACCATTATAAGCGAATTGCTCATAAGGAATCAAGCGATGTTGAGCTCCAAAAGAGTAATATTTTAATGATTGGACCGACAGGTTCGGGAAAAACCTTTTTGGTGCAGAATCTTGCACGAATTTTAAATGTGCCCTTTGCGATTTCTGATGCGACAACATTGACGGAAGCCGGATATGTGGGTGAGGATGTGGAAAATATTCTCTTGAAGCTTATCCAGGCGGCGGACTACGATATTGAAGCCGCTGAACGCGGAATTATTTATATAGACGAAATCGACAAGATTGCGCGCAAGGGCGAAAATGTATCAATAACGCGTGATGTAAGCGGCGAGGGTGTTCAGCAAACGTTGCTTAAGGTTCTTGAGGGAACGGTTGCATCTGTTCCGCCTACGGGGGGAAGAAAGCACCCGCATCAGGAATTCATTCAGATTGATACAACAAATATTTTGTTTATATGCGGCGGTGCCTTTGACGGCATTGAAAAGATAATTTCAAGCCGCGTGGGTAAAAGAAATCTTGGATTTGGAGCGGAAATCGAAAGCAAGAAAGAAGCTGACATATCCGAGCTGTTATCACAGCTTACGCCGCAGGATTTGCTTAAATTCGGATTGATTCCGGAATTTATCGGCAGATTACCTGTAACGGCGAAGCTTAATAAGCTTGACAAAAATGCACTGGTAAAAATTCTTACCGAGCCGAAAAATGCTTTGGTTAAGCAGTATCAGGCACTTTTGGGCATGGACGGAGTGGAGCTTGTCTTTGATGATGATGCGGTGGATGCAATTGCGGATATGGCACTTAAGCGCAACACTGGCGCAAGAGGTCTGCGTTCGATTATCGAAGAAATTATGACCGAAATAATGTTCAGTATTCCGTCAGACCCCGAGGTTGAAAAGTGCATAATTCATAAGGATTGCATAGCAAACGAAAAGGAACCTGAGGTTATACGCAAAAAAGCAGGTTGAAGATAATTGATTAAAAGCGTGAAACAAGAAATGCCGATAAAATTAATACATTTGTTTCAAGAGCTGTTTATTATTCGACAAAAAGGGATGTAAAATTTGTTTTACATCCCTTTTTCATATAATTTGAATTATAACCAACCTTGTGCCACTTCATATTCGAGTAGAAAATCCGCATTGTACTTTTCGATCTCGTTAAGTTCAATGTTCACGCCTGGAATCGGGTTGTACCAAGCCTGAGATTCAAAGTAATTTTTGAATATTTTGTTGGTAAATACGTATCCTTTACGCGCAAAAATCTCGTTTCGGATAAGGTCTATGTCGTATTTTGAAAGTCCGTCAATTTCTGCTTCCGTTATCATCTGTGTGTCACTGGGGAAAAGAATCTTATCCTGAGTGATAGTTCGCAGTTTTGGTGTGGGTTTAGGGGTTGGTTTCGGTGTCGGCTTTGGAGTCGCAACAGGCTTAGGCGTCGCGGGCGGTTCATCAGTTACGACGGGTGCAGGCGTGACAGTAGCTTTGGGTGTTGCGACAGGCTCCTCAATAGGCTCTGTGGTCGGTGCGATTGTTGGATCTTCGATAGGCTCCATAGTTGGCGCTGATGTCGGCTCTTCAAGCGGTTCTGCAGTGTTTGTTACGATATCATCACCTGACGGAGCATTTGTTTCGACCGACGGTTTAGCTGTAATAAGCACCGCGGCAACGCAAATAACCGCAATTACGGCAATTCCCGCTATAAGTCCGTTGCGACGCGAATTATTTGCCGTTACTGATTTTTCAGCGGCTTTTTTCCTCTCTTTTTGCGCGGCGGAAAGGCATTTTTTTGCAGTTTTTTTCTCAATACGTGCCTTTTGAAGAAGCGCTTTTTCCTCGGCGGATTTTTGAGCGGAAAGTTCTTTTTCCTTTGCTATGCGTTCCTTTTCTGCACATGCGGCTTCGAGCTTAGCCGCTTTTTCCTCTTCACGTCTAACAGCATCTGCTTCTTTTTCAAGCTTCTTCTGCTCAAGCTCCGCATCTTTTTGCGCTTTTTTCTCCTCGGCGAGCTTAGCTTTTTCCAAAGCTTCCGCATCCTTTTGCGCTTTTTTCTCCT
>CAYMBZ010000016.1:0-9940 GCA_964388835.1 uncultured Lachnospiraceae bacterium | reverse complement strand
TTTCTCCTCGGCGAGCTTAGCTTTTTCCAAAGCTTCCGCATCCTTTTGCGCTTTTCTCTCTTCGGCGAGTCTGGCTTTTTCAAGCTCCTTTGCATGCGCTTTTTCAGCGGCAATGCGCTCTTTTTCGGCTAATTTATCCGCTTTTTCGGCGGCTTTTGCTTTTTCACGCATGAGCTTATCGTGTTCAATTCGCATGCGCTTTTCTTTTTCACGTATTTCTTTTGCGGAAAGGCGGCATTTTTCCTCCTGTTCCATAACCCGCAGAAGAACAGGCGCTCCGCATTTTGGACAACGCTTATGTTCGGCAGTGATTTCTGCTCCGCATTTTCTACATTTCATCCGTACTACTCCTTTGTAAATCTATTCAGATTAATTATATCATTTTTTTGCGGTAAGTTCATTCAAAATATGTATTTGTTAAATAAATGTAATTAAACCACAAAATTACCGTAATCTAAAAAAAGTTATATTTAGAAGCATAAAAATGAAAAAAATATTGAATTTTTCGTCAAAATACCCGTAAACAAGCATTGACATAATGAAAAAATTGTGATATAATGATAGAAATAGGATAAAATGGGGGTGACCTTGAGTGTATCAAATCGGAGACAAAATTCTATACCCCACTCATGGCGCGGGAGTTATAGAAGAAATTGAAGAGCGTACGGTACTGGGCAAGAAGCATGAATATTACATATTGAGGCTTCAGCCTGAGGGAATGAAGGTTATGATTCCGAAAGATGGGTGCGATGATATCGGGGTGAGATATATCATCTCATGCAAAGAGGGAGCTAAGGTATTGGAAAGGTTTCGCGATGAACCGATAGATTTGGATGAAAACTGGAACAGGCGACAACGAGACAACATGGAAAGGCTTAAATCGGGAGATATTTATCGGGTACTTACGGTTGTGAAAAATTTAATGTTCCGCGACCGCAAAAAAGGGCTTTCCACAAGCGAACGCAAGATGCTTGCAACGGCAAAACGCATTTTGGTAAGTGAAATTGTTTTGTGCGGTGCGGCGGGGCTCAGCGATGCGGAAAGCATACTGTCCGATACAATCGAAGAGCTTATGTAAAATAACCGCATTTTCCGAATACACGTTTGGGCGGGGAATGCGGCGATTTTTTGAAAGGAACGAATTTATGAAAATTACGGCTGTTATAGTTGCCGCAGGAAGCGGAAGGAGAATGGGCGCGGGCAGGAATAAAGTATTTTTAGAACTTGGCGGGCGCACTGTTTTGGAAAATACTGTTGCGGTTTTTGAAAACTGCGGAATAATAGACGAAATCACAGTAGTGACAGGGGAGATAGAGGAGTGCAGAGAGCTTTTGAGCGGATTTGCAAAGGTTAAAAATATTGTAAGCGGCGGAAAGACACGGCAAGAATCCGTAAAAAACGGTCTTAAAGCATCTCCTTGTGATATTGTTGTCATACATGACGGGGCGAGAGCGCTTATTTTGGAAAAGGAAATTGAAGCGGCGGTTGAGGCGGCGAATAAATACGGCGCGGCGGCTGTGGGCGTTAAGTGCAAGGATACCTTAAAATCAGCCGATACCGAGGGCTTTATATCTGCAACATTGGATCGCGAGTTTATTTATAATATACAAACTCCTCAGGTTTTTCGCTACAGCGAAATAAAGCAGTTACATGAAAATGTGGTTGATAATTCCTATACGGACGATTGCGCGATTGCGGAAGAATTTGGCATACGTATTAAGATTGTGGACGGAAACTATGACAATATTAAAATTACCACACCGGATGATATGGTAATCGCAGAAAATATACTTAAAAAAAGGGGACATAAAAAATGAGAATAGGACAGGGGTATGATGTGCACAAATTCGCGGAAAATCGTGATTTGTATTTGTGCGGTGAAAAGATCGAATACGCTCTCGGGCTTTTGGGACATTCCGATGCGGATGTGGCGCTTCATGCGCTTTGCGACGCACTTTTAGGTGCGGCGGCACTGGGAGATATCGGCAAGCATTTCCCAGATACCGATGAAAGATATAAGGGGATTTCAAGTGTTCTGCTTCTCGAAAAAGTATGTGAGCTGGTGCGAGGTGAGGGATTCGAAATCGAAAATGCGGACATTACGATAATTCTGGAAAAGCCGAAATTGCTTCCGCATATTCCGGCAATGCGCGCGAATACTGCCGCGGCAATGGGAATTGACAAAAATTGCGTGAGCGTGAAAGCCACAACCACCGAGAAGCTTGGCTTTGAAGGAAGAGGTGAGGGCATTTCCGCAATGGCGGTTGTGATGCTTAAATAAATCAAAATCACAGACGGAATGTGAAATGAGTTTTGCGTAATTCATTTCACGTTCTTTTTTTGTTCTATTTTTATGTAAACAACAATAAGATAAAGGGAAAGAGGTGGACAACATGCTTACATTGGCAAAGGAAGAACTTACGTTGGGACAGGATTTATTCTTACAGATTCCTGAGAGAATACGCGGTGTGCTCAGTCCGATTAATACGGACAAGCTTATGGAAGTACGACTAAGAAACGGGATGAGCCTGTCAACGGTAACGGCGGACGGAATTTTTTATGTGACCAATAAGGGACGTATAACCGAAGATTTCCGAGAGGGAATGATTGTGACAGCTACGGATATACGACGCGGAATGGAGCTGATAACGCGCTCGTCCGTTTACGTATTCGAAAATGAAATCAAAAACGGTTACGTGACAATGCCCGGCGGACACCGTGTCGGAATAAGCGGGGATGTAATAAGCAGGGACGGAAAAATTTCGGACATACGCTCGGTGCAATCACTTAATTACCGATTTGCGCGTGAGGTTATCGGTGCCGCAGATTACGTTATGGAGAGAATTTTGGACGGACAAAGAATAAAGAATACTTTGATAGTTTCCCCACCTATGTGCGGAAAAACCACAATGCTACGCGACATAGCGCGCAGACTTTCACAAAGCGGTAAAAAGGTGTCGATAGTGGATGAGCGCGGAGAAATTGCGGCACTTTCCTTTGGGGTTTCTCCGTTTGAGCTGGGAGCAAACTGTGATGTTCTTGCAAACGTGAATAAAGCGGAGGGCATGCTGTTAATGCTTCGTGCGATGTCGCCGGATGTGATTATTACCGATGAAATCGGCGATAAACGCGATTTTGAGGCGATTGCGGAAATCAAAAAAAGAGGCGTTGCAGTGATAACCACGCTTCACGGCACCGACGCGCATGATTTGGGGTTCGATGAAATAATTAAGCTCCGGGGGGTAGGCAAATGTTCAAGCTGACAGGCGCTGTGATGATTGCCGCGGCATGTGCACTTTGGGGAATTCTAAGGTCGGAAAACTTAAAACGGCGTGCACTGTGTTTAGAAAAAATCGTGTATGCAATGAAACTGTTGGAAAATGATATAATGTACGAGAAAAGGGACATAAAAATATCTCTGAAGTCCGCAGGTAGGACACAAGGAGTGGCACTTTTTGAAAATGCGGCGGAAAAAATGGAAAATGAGGGCGCAGAAAAAGCTTTTGATGAAGCTGTAGAAGTTTGCGGAGAATATCTTTTGGGGACAGATAAAGAAATACTTAAAGAATTTGCGGAAAATCTCGGTATGAGCGGAAAAGAGGAACAGCTTAAGCGTATAAGAGGAACATCGGAAAGGTTGGAAAATGCGAAGGTAAACGCTGAAACCGAATATGAAAAATCAGGAAAATTGTATCGCGGTATGGGCGCGCTTATCGGCGCCGCCGCTGTAATTCTCCTGTTATGAGGAGGAATTGCCTGTGGATGTTGATTTGATATTTAAAATAGCCGGAGTGGGAATAGTGGTGGCAGTGCTTAATCAATTGCTCATAAGGTCCGGGCGAGAGGAACAAGCTCTGCTTACAACAATTGCGGGATTGGTTGTGGTGCTGTACGTGCTGACAAGGGAAATCGGCGATTTATTTGACACCATTAAGCAAATTTTCGGGTTGTAGTATGGAAGTAACAAAGGTTATAGGTATTGGAATTATCGGAGTATTCCTTTGCTCTTTGGTTAAAAACTATCGTCCGGAGCTGGGAGTGGGAGTTGCCCTTGCGGTTGGAACGGTGATTTTTGCAATGAGTATGCCGGCATTTTCCGAAGCGGTTTTTGCAATATATGAAATATGCGAGAGCTCTCCTGTTTTGTCGGAATATATAAAAACAATAGTCAAAATAACGGGTATTGCGTATATAACTCAATTTTCGGCGGAGCTGGCAAAGGATGCGGGGGAGGGTGCGGTTGCAAAAAAGCTTGAATTTGCGGGTAAAACCGCGATTTTGGTACTTATGCTTCCGATTGTGAAAAATCTGTTGGAGGTGCTCACCGATACATTAATGAGCTTTTAAAGGAATTAAGATGAGAAAGTTTTTTGCGATAATTGTGCTTTTAATCGTCTTTTCGCCGATTTGCACAGCCACGGATACGGACATTGCGGGCGAAACCGTTTATAACAGAGCAGTTGAAGAGGTGCTGAACGGGGAGATGGATTTGAATCCGATATCCATAATAAATACGCTTATAAGGCACGTTTGTGATGAAATTATAAATACAAAAACGCTTCTTAAGTCAATATTGCTCTTGTCGGCACTGGGAGGTCTGTTAAGAATTCCCACCGATGCTTTCGGAAACAGCGAAACGGGAGAAGTTGCATTTTTTGCCTGCTTTACCGCCATAACGGTTATATGTATAAAAATTTTTGCCGAGGTTTCGGTTTACGGTGCGGAGGTGATACGCTCACTGTGCGGCTTTATAACGCGATTTGAGCCTGTTTTTGTCGGCATGCTTATATCGGGAGGAGCGGTGACTCAAGCGGCGGCATTTCGACCGGTTTTGACGGCGGGAGTATATGTGCTCAGCATGGCGGTGGAAAAATGCATATTGCCGTTGGCGTATTTTTCCGCGGCACTTGGAATTGTGAACAATATTGGCGGAAGAATAGAAATCGGAACCTTAAACAGGATTGTTATATCGTCGGCAAAGTGGCTTCTTACCGGAGTTTTGACAATGTTTTCGGCAATTTTGGCAATGTACGGATTCGGAACATCGGCGGTAAACAATCTTACCGTAAAGGGGTTAAAATTTACCGTAGGCAGTGTTGTTCCGGTTGTGGGAGGAATTTTGTCAGATACTGTGGATACCGTCCTTACCGGAGCAAATTTGATGAAAAATGCTGTGGGTACGGCAGGTATGATAACGGTGGTTTCGGTTGCTGCCGTACCTGTCGTAAAAATATGGATAATGATGATGCTTTTAAAAATAACCGCGGCGGTAACGGAGCCTTTTTCCGATAAGCGGATAATCGGCGTGATGACAGCTGTTGCGGATTCGGTAACGATTATTTTTTCAATGGTTATAACATCGGTTATGCTTTTTATTATATCAATAGGCATAATTCTGGCATCAACGGGGGTGAATTTGTGAAAGAATACATAATTACTGTGGCAACCGCAGCGGTAATTGCCTCACTTGCGGATATTATGGCACCCAAAGAATGGAGCAAGTATATTCGCATAATTGTGGGATTTTTGATTATGTCAATTCTCATAGCACCCACCGCAAAATTCCGCGGCGCCGAAATTTTATCCGAAACACCGACATACAAGATAAGTGATGAGCCTTTGAAGGACAGTATTTCCGAAAAGCTCAGAGAAAATATCGAAAAGGACATAGAGGAGAGGGTTTTGAGCGAATTCGGAATTGATATCAAGGCGAGAGTGAATATCGACATTGATTCGGAGCATAACATACGCGGAGTTAAGGCAATACAAATATCGACATGGAAAAATCCTAAGGGAATGGAGGATAGATTAAGGGATATTTATGGGTGCGACAAAATTGAACTTAAATTTGAATGAAATTTTGAAAAAATATGCGAATAATAAGAGCCTGTATATAATAATTATAATTGGGGTTGTTCTCATGCTTGCCGCAGGCGGCGGTCAAAAGCGAGAGGATGATACAAAAGCATACGGATACGGTGCGTACTCCGATGAGGAGCGGCTGAGGGAGATTCTGTCAAAGCTGGACGGCGCAGGGGAGGTTCATGTAATGATAACCTATTATGGGACAACAAGCGCTGATGTGGCTTTCGAAAATCGCCGTAACAATTCCGAGTCGGAGAGGGAAAAGGTAAAGAGCGAGGAAAGCTCCGCGGTTATGAAAAACGGCGCACCTTTGGTAAGGGGAGAGGTTTATCCCAAGGCAAAGGGGGTCGTGATAATAGCGGAGGGCGCAGGAAATACGGCTGTAAAAAAAGCTATGACCGATGCCGCTTCCGCCGCGCTTGAAATAGCGCCGTATAAAGTATGTGTTTTAGAAGGAAAGGAAAGGAATTAAATCATGATGGTGTTAAAAAAGAAAGAGGTAGTTGCGGCGGCATTGGTGGCGATGATAGGCGTTGCGGGATATTTGAATTGGTCATATCAGGACACAATTCGCGTAAGCGACGGTGGAAGCTATCTGGAAGAAGCGAAAAAACTGGGAGAGGCGGAATACGTTTCATCTCCCAAAAAGGATGTAACGGACACCGAAACCACAGAGAACGAAGCGGACGGATGTGCGGAGGAAACGGTTGCAGCGGGAACAGAGTATTTTACCGAGGCTAAACTCTCAAAAGATAATTCGCGCTCAAAGGCGCTTGAAATTTTAAATCAGACGGCTACAAACGAAAGTTTTGACAATGAAGTGAGAAAGCAGGCTCAGAATAAAATTGTTTCGATTGCCGAAAATACCGAAAAGGAAACTATTATTGAAAATGTGGCTCGCGCAAAAGGTTACAAGGATATTTCGGTGTATATTGACGGGGAAAGCGTGGAAATAATAGTTAAAAAGAGCAATTTTTCAAGCAGTGATGTAAAGACAATCAAAGAGATTGTAACTGCCGAGTTGGATACTTCTGCAAAGAATATTAAAATTATTGAAGCAAAATAGTTGCAAATATTAATAATATTTGATATAATGAGCTAAAGACCAAAGGAAACTGCCTTGCTTTTGATGAAAGGAATGAAAAACATGGAAGAAAACAAAAATATAATTGACGAAGTAACCTTAGAAGAGGATACCGGAAAAGTAAATATTTCGGACGAAGTTGTTGCCGCAATCGCGGGGATTGCCGCTTCGGAAATCGAAGGCGTTGCGGGAATGTCCGGAGGTATGGCGCACGATATCGCGGAGATGTTCGGAGCTAAAAAGAGCCCGCAAAAGGGAGTTAAAATATCGATAGCCCCGGAAGGTGCGGTAATCGAGCTGTATCTCAATGTGGAGTTCGGAGTGAGGATACCGGAACTTGCGTGGGAGGTTCAGGAAAATGTTAAAAACAGTGTTGAAACCATGACCGGAATAGACGTGCAAAAGGTAAATGTTCACATTGAGGGTGTAAGCTTCGAAAAAGAAAAAAAAGCAAAAAAGGCTGAAAAGAAGAATGAAGAAGCTCCTAAAAAGACGGAAGATGAGTCGGTAATCGAGATTGAAGTCTGCGAGGATACCGAAGAATAAGATTTTAACAACTCTTATCCGATATATGGATAAGGGTTGTTTTTTATTAAATGCAGTTCTTAATTTGCGGGGTATGCACCTCCGTACTGAGTTGCAATAATGGTTGCAAGGCGGGGGTTTTTGTTGGTTATTTTAATCGGATATTGCAGAATTTTGTTGTAGCTGAACATTAATCATTACCTCCTTTTTCCCATGGCCATGGGCTGCCTATCCAGTTGAATTCCTCGGTTTTTGCGGCTTCCTGTGCAGTTACGGGGCTATATTTTTCGGCATATTCACTTTGGAGTTCACTTGCCTTTGAGGTAAGTGATTTGAATAGGGAAAAAGCTTTTTTATCACATGGGTGTGTGTCTAAATAAAGGAGCATGTCATGTGCGGCAAAACGGTAGCTTTGGAGTTTGTAGCGCAATTCATTACCTTTCATGCGGAAACACCGCCCTTGCATATTTTTCCGTACTCGTCAATGGTCAAAACAAGCTCTGGGAAAAGCGAACCGTTTTCAATAGCATCCTCGGCGGTATAGGTGGTATCAAGCTGTTGGAGCGGTACAAAGCCGTATCCGATACAGCGGCAGGTGCCGGAGTTTGTATCCATATAATCATACCCTTTCTGTCCGCAAGATGTTCTTCACCTTATCTGCGGACCGACAAGATGAATGAAGCCGTATCCGCACATTGCACGGCGGCTCTATGGTAACATAATATTCCGTTTTATGTAAACATGTGAATGTTTTTTTACGGAATTTTCAAATTAAAGCAATAAGTCCAATAAAACAGTAATAAAAAAATAAAACTTATTCAAAGTAACTATTGAAAAATGTCGAATTATTTGGTAAAATAGAAGAAATAACTAAAAACGGAGGGAAATAATCGTATGACAGAAAAGTTTGCAAAGGAAGGCTTGACATATGATGACGTACTGCTTCTTCCGCAGGAGTCTGAGGTTACGCCTAACATGATTGAACTGGAGACAAATTTAACGGCAACAATAAAGCTCAACATTCCGCTGATGAGCTCGGCAATGGATACTGTCACGGAATCGGAAATGGCTATAGCCATGGCACGTGAGGGCGGTATCGGTATTATTCACAAAAACATGACGATTGAGCAACAGGCACTTGAGGTGGACAAGGTTAAACGTTCGGAAAACGGTGTTATTTCCAATCCGTTCAGCTTGACTAAGGAGCATACTTTAAAAGATGCAAATGACCTTATGCACAGATATAAAATCTCCGGTGTGCCGATTTGCGATGAAGAGAAAACACTTGTCGGAATTATCACAAACCGTGATTTGAGATTTGAAACCGACTTCTCAAAAAAGATAGCGGATGCGATGACGAGCGAAAATTTAATTACCGCATCTGTAGGTACGACATTGGAGGAAGCTCAGCAAATTCTCAGTAAGCATAAAATAGAAAAGCTTCCGCTTGTTGATAAGGATAACAAGCTTCAGGGACTTATAACCATTAAGGATATCGAGAAAGCCGTAAAGTATCCGAATTCCGCAAAGGACTCAAGAGGCAGACTTTTGTGCGGTGCCGCAATCGGCGTTACAAACGATATGCTTGACAGAGTGGAAGCACTTGTTAAAGCGGGCGTGGATGTTTTGGTATTGGATTCTGCTCACGGACATTCAAAGAACATAATAGAAAAGGTTAAGGAAGTAAAGAAAGCCTATCCGAATATTCCTGTTATTGCGGGAAATATCGCAACCGGCGAGGCTGCAGAGGCTCTTATTGCCGCAGGTGCGGATTGCGTAAAGGTAGGTATCGGACCGGGCTCCATATGCACAACCAGAGTAGTTGCGGGTATAGGATGTCCTCAGGTGACAGCGATTTATGATGTGGCTCAGGTTGCAAAGAAGTATAATATTCCGGTTATTGCAGACGGCGGACTGAAGTATTCCGGAGATATTCCGAAAGCAATAGCGGCGGGAGCAGACGTGGTTATGATGGGAAGTCTGCTTGCCGGCTGTGAGGAAAGCCCCGGTGAGTTTGAAATCTATCAGGGAAGAAGATTTAAGGTATACCGCGGAATGGGTTCAATTGCGGCAATGGAGTGCGGCTCAAAGGACAGATATTTCCAGACAGGCTCAAAGAAACTTGTTCCGGAGGGCGTTGAGGGTCGTGTACCGTATAAGGGTGCTGTTTCGGATACTATATTCCAGCTTCTCGGCGGATTGCGTTCGGGTATGGGATACTGCGGAACAAAGACGATTGCCGAGCTTAAAGAAAACGGAAAGTTTATAAGAATTACGGGCGCCGGCTTAAAGGAAAGTCATCCGCATGATATTTATATAACAAAGGAAGCACCGAATTACAGTTTCCGTTCAGAGGCATAACCTTTGGGAATGTAAAAAATGCCCGGACCGCAAAAAATACAGTGTTAAAGCAAATGTATTGCCGTTTTACTACGAATAAATCTCACCCTCGCGGTGCCTATGCAC
>CAYMBZ010000015.1:0-28151 GCA_964388835.1 uncultured Lachnospiraceae bacterium | reverse complement strand
GTAACACATCTATTGTAAACCTACACTTTTTTACAATCTCCCCATTAATTTTTTCTTGCATTTTAAGTACATATATTATATAATGATAAGAAACGAATACGATTTGGGAGGCGAATATATGCTTACTGAAAAACAAGAAAATTTTTATGATTGGATTATCTATCAAATATATCCGCGCAGCTTTATGGATTCAAATGGTGACGGCATCGGCGACCTTGCCGGAATTACGCAGAAGCTTGACTACCTAAAGGAGCTCGGCGTAAATGCAGTGTGGCTCTCGCCATGCTACAAAAGCCCGAATGACGACAACGGCTACGATATATCCGATTACCGCGATATAATGGATGAATTCGGTACACTTGATGATTGGAAGCATATGATTTCCGAAATGCACAAGCGCGAAATTCGCCTTATCATGGACCTCGTCGCAAACCACACTTCAAGCAGGCACAAATGGTTTCGGGAAGCGCGCAAATCAAAGGATAATCCTTACCGTGATTACTACTATTGGGCAGATGAGCCGCTTAATGATTGGCAGGCGGCTTTCGGCGGTTCAGCATGGGAATATGACGATCTGACCGGTCAATACTATCTTCATTCCTATGCCGTCAGCCAACCGGATTTGAATTGGGAAAATCCCAAGGTACGTGAAGAAATGCTTGCGGTGGTAGATTTTTGGATTGACCTCGGCGTTGACGGCTTCAGATGCGATGTTTTGGACCAAATTTCAAAGGATTTCGTAAATAACAAAAACGGAAACGGTCCGCGCTTGCACGAATACATAAATCTGCTCTTCGGCAGAGAAAAAGCGCAAAAGCTTTTCACCGTAGGTGAATGTTGGGGCGCGGGTTCGGATAATATAAAGCTTTTGATTGACGGAAGTCGAAACGAACTCTCCGCCGCATTTCAGTTTGATCATGTCGGCGTCGGAAGAAGCGGAAAATATTTCATTCATGACTTTAAGTTGGACGATGTTCGCGATATTTTGATAAAATGGCAAAATTTTATGCAGGAAAACAAGCTTTTGTACATGCTGTTTTGGGAAAATCACGACCAGCCGCGATGTGTTTCAAAGTACGGAGATGACCGAAAGTATCGTTTCGAATCGGCTTGCATGCTTGCTGCCATGTACGGACTTGCCAAGGGAGTTCCTTTTATTTACCAAGGACAGGAAATCGGCGTAACAAACAGCATTTCCGACAAAATCGAGGACTTTACGGACATAGAAGCGCTGAATTACTACAAAGAAAACATCGGCGAATGCACACATGATGAAATCATGAAAGGTCTGAACGCTTTCGGTCGTGACCACGCAAGACATCCAATGCCCTGGAACGGAAGTGCGGACGGAGGATTCGGCAGTACCTCACCCTGGTACGGATTCCATAACAGACTTGATGAGATTAATGTGGAAAAAGACATGGCTACGGGCGAAAAATCCGTATACGGATTCTACAAAAAAATGTTGAAATTGCGCAAAGACAACAATGCATTTAGACATGGCGACTATAAAAACCTCACCGGAGACAGAAGCGGCATTTATATTTACCAAAGATATGATTCGGAATCGGAATTCATTGTGATTTGCAATTTTGAAACCGAAAGCAAAACCGAGCTTGATATTATCGGCGAGATTGTGCTTTCAAATTACGGCAGAAACGAAATACCGAACACCCTTGCACCATATGAATGTCTTGTTATAAAAACAAAATAGTAATAAAAAAGGCGGAGCATACCGAAAACCATGTTTGGTTTAATGGAAAACCAAATTTGGCATGCAAAATTCCGCCTTTTTGTGTCCCTGTTTTTATTTTGAAAGATTACAGCGTCTTACCGCATCCCGCACCTTTAAAACAAAAGACGGAGATACCGACAATTCATCAATACCCATGCGCAGAAAAGTTTCCGTCAAACTTGTATCCGCCGCAAGCTCACCGCAAATTCCTATCCACGCGCCGTTTTTATGCGCATTTTCAGCAGACATTTCAATCAGCCGCAAAATCGCCTCATGATGTGTGTTACAGAACATTTCCACATCCGAATTTTGTCGGTCGCATGCAAGTGTATATTGCGTCAAATCGTTCGTGCCCACACTGAAAAAATCAACCAGCGTCGCCAATTTGTCGCTTATGATTGCTGCGGCAGGTGTCTCTATCATGATTCCCAGTTCGATTTTATCGGAATACAAAATTCCCTGTTCGGTAAGTTCCGCCTTAACCTCATCGCAAATGCAAAGGATTTGCTCCACTTCTTCAACGCTTGTTATCATCGGGAACATTATGCCGAGATTTCCGTAAACCGATGCTCTGTAAAGCGCTCTGAGCTGAACTTTAAAGATATCCGGGCGAGTAAGGCAGATACGGATGGCGCGGCATCCCAAAGCCGGGTTTTCTTCCTTTTTCAAATTAAAATAATCAACCTGCTTATCCGCACCTATGTCAAGGGTTCTTATAATAACCTTTTTACCCGCCATACTCTCCAGCACCTTTTTATATGCCGAAAACTGTTCCTCCTCCGTCGGATAAGAACTGTTTTCAAGATATAAAAATTCACTTCTGAACAATCCTATTCCGCCGGCATCATTCAGCAATACGGCACCTATGTTATCCACACTGCCTATATTTGCATAAACGTTTATTGTTTTTCCGTCAACAGTTCGGTTTTCCTTACCCTTCAGTTCTTGCAAAAGTCTTTTCTTTTCTTCCTCCGCCTCCTGCTTTGCGGTAAGCCTTTTCCTCGTTTCATCATCCGGATTTACAAAGATTTCTCCCGTAAAACCGTCAACAAACGCCTCGTCATCATTGCATATTTTTTCAAGAAATTCTTCTCCAATACCTATAATCGCAGGTATATTCATATTTCTTGCAAGAATCGCCGTGTGAGAATTTGAAGAGCCGTATGCAGTAACAAATGCCACTACCTTGTCCTTGTCAAGAGCCACGGTTTCGCTCGGTGCAAGGTCATCCGCACAGACTATTCTGTTATCGCTCATAACCGTTTCCGATATTTCGCCGGTTAAATTTGCTATGATTCTGTCGGATATATCCCGCACATCCGCAGCTCTCGCCTGCATATACGAATCCTCCATTGCAGAAAACATTTCGGCAAAATTATCCGCCGTTATTGCCACAGCGTACTCGGCATTTACATTTTGTGTTTCGATTATATTTTCGATGCTCTCGTTATAATCATCATCCTCAATCATCATCATATGAATTTCGAAAATCTGTGCATTTGTTTCCCCGACTTCCCTGAGCGCTTTTTTATAAATCCCCCGCAATTGCTCCAGTGTTGCCGCCTTTGCCGCATTTACGCGCGCTTTTTCCGCTTCGGGATCTTCGTTGCCGATACGCTTTACGGTCACCTTATTTTTTTTCAGTACCGAAATTTTTCCGTGTGTAACCCCTCCGCAGACACCTTTTCCCGAAAATACATTCATAGTCTCATCTCCTTGTCACCGTTACCTGTTACCAAACTTTTGATTATAACTCTCCATCGCTTCCTCTATAATACGGATTGCCTCCTCAGGTCCGCCGATATCCTTTACATCGGTAGATTTTCCCTCCAGCTGTTTATATACCGAGAAAAAGTGCTTAAGTTCCTGGAATATATGCTCGGGCAATTCACTTACGTTCGTGTAGTTCATGTATGTGGGATCGCTGTACGGAATTGCGATTATTTTTTCGTCATTCATTCCTCCATCCTCCATGGACATAACACCTATTGGGTAGCATCTTACAATCGTCATGGGCAAAATGGGTGCGGAGCATAAAATAAGCACATCAAGCGGGTCATTGTCATGTCCGTAGGTTCTCGGAATAAATCCGTAATTCATCGGATAATACGTTGCGGTAAAAAGAACTCTGTCTAAGGACAGCACTCCCGTTTCCTTATCAAGCTCATACTTCATATTACTTCCCTTTGATATTTCAACCACCGAAATAAAGTCAGTCGGATAAATTCTGTCCGCACTTATATCATGCCATATGTTCATTTTAATTTCTCCTTCTTACTATAATTTTTCTTTAAAACGCGCTTTTATACATATTTGTACAGCCGCACAATGTAAAAATGCATTTACATCGTGCGGCAGTTCAAAGTTATTCGCCGAAACCGTCTGCAAACAGTGCCGCTATTTCATCAAGAGCCGCCTGTTCATTCGCGCCGTCGCATACTATTTCCACTTCACAATCTTTTTTTATGCATGCGGACATTATCTGCATCGGAGCCTTAGCCTTTACCTCTTTTCCGTTCGCCTTAAGTGTTACTTCACATTCCGGGTAAGTCTTTACCAGCTTAGCCAAAACACCTGCCGGGCGCATGTGAAGCCCCTGGTCATTTACTACCGTTACCTTTTTCGTTACCATAATCATTTACTCCTTTATCTTAATTTTCCGTATGATTTTTCTTTAACACAGACAACATTAACATGCCGACAATTGAGCCTGCCGCAAGAGAAAGCAGATACATCGGCCAATTTCCCACAACGGCAAATACGAATATTCCGCCGTGAGGTGCCATAAGAGTACAATTAAACGCCATTGAAAGTCCTCCTGCAACCGCAGCACCTATCATGCAAGACGGTATAACGCGAAGCGGGTCGGAAGCCGCATAAGGAATTGCTCCCTCTGTAATAAAGCTCAATCCCATGATATAGTTCACAGCGCCGCTTTTTCTTTCCTCTTCTTTCCATTTTTTCTTAAAGAAAGTGGTCGAAAGCGCAATCGCAATCGGTGGAACCATTCCTCCTACCATTACCGCCGCCATAATATCATAACCGCCCGAGGCAATCGCGGCAGTACCGAAAACATATGCCGCCTTATTGAACGGACCTCCCATATCTATCGACATCATACCTCCGAGAATGCATCCCAAAATAATTTTGCTTGTATTACCCATGTTATTGAGAAAATCGGATAACGCCGTATTTATCAATCCCATAAACGGATTTACCGCGCACATCAATACCGCAATCAATCCCAAACCCGCAAGCGGATAAATAAGCACCGGTCTTATGCCGTTTAATGCTTTCGGCATTTTGTCGCAAATCTTCTCCACCAACAGCATCATGTATCCGCCGCCGAATCCCGCAAGAAGTGCACCGAGGAAACCTGACGGAACATCACCTGCAATATTTCCGAATGTTGAGCCGGTAGTTGCCAAAAATCCTCCCACAAGACCTACCAAAAATCCCGGTCTGTCCGCTATTGATTTTCCTATATATCCGGCAAGAACAGGTATCATAAAGTTAAATGCATATCCGCCGATACTCTTGAAAAATGCCGCCGCCGCGGTATAAGTACCGAAATCCGAATTTTGAGGTGCACCTGAAAGTGTATCTATCAAAAACGCAAGAGCTATGAAAATTCCTCCCGCAACTGTGAACGGAAGCATATTTGAAACACCGTTCATCAAATGCTTATAAAGCTTTCTGCCTACACTTTCTTTATCTGAAGATACCTCCGATACTTTATCTCCGTTGTGATGATAAATCGAAGCATCTCCCGCCTCTATTTTTTTTATGAGTTCTTCCGGAATTTTTATACCGTCCGAAACCTTTGTTTTAATTACTTTTTTGCCGTCAAATCGCGACATTTCCACCGTCTTGTCCACCGCCACGATGATTCCGTCACAATCCGCGATTTCCTCCGCCGTCAAAATGTTTTTCGCCCCACCCGAGCCGTTGGTCTCAATCTTTATGCTTATACCAAGCTTTTTGCCCGCTTTTTCCAAAGCTTCTGCCGCCATATAGGTATGCGCAATTCCCGTAGGGCATGCCGTAACCGCAAGCACTTTAATTTTTCCCTCATTTTTTACGGTTTCCTTTGCTTCTTCCGGATATTTTTTCCTCTCCATATCATCTATAATACGTAAAAACTCATTCTTATCCTTTGCCGCAAGAAGTCTTTCCTTAAAACTCTCATCCATAAGCATAGTCATAAGCCGAGATAGAACCTCAAGGTGAACATCGCCGTCATTCGGTGCGGCAATCATAAAGAATAAATCGGACGGTTCGTCGTCAAGAGCTTCGTAATCTACTCCTCCGGGAACGGTCATTGCCGCCAGTGACGGTGCCGTTACCGCATCGCTTTTTGCATGAGGTATGGCTATTCCGCCTCCTACCGCTGTGGAATCAGCTTCTTCTCTTTTTAAAATTCCCTGCTTATATGCCTCTCGGTCGCTTATCTTTCCGCCGCAAACCTGCAAATCCACCAGCAAATCTATAGCTTCAAGTTTGTTTTTCGGTTCTACATTCAGCAATATACTGTCTTTTCCCAACAAATCCGTAATACGCATAACAATCCTCCGTTTTTCTCATTATTAAAGCTGTTTAAGCAATTCATATATTTCTTCATTCTTTGCAAGTCCGTCCGAAAATGCGGTTGCTCCCCCGGTTGCACTGCCAAGTTTCAGTGCATACTCATAATCACCCGTAGCCGCACCGGCAATAAATCCCGCCACCATGGAATCCCCCGCTCCGACAGAATTTTTCACAGTTCCCTGACACACGCCGCATTTGTGCACCTTGCCGTATTCATCAACAAGAATAGCGCCGTCACCTGCCATGGATACCAGCACATTAACCGCACCCATTTCGCGAAGCTTTTTTGCATAGGTAATCGCGTCATCAATGCTTTCAATTCTGACACCGAACATCTCTCCCAACTCATGATTGTTCGGCTTAATCAGAAACGGCTTGTATTTTAATGAATTTAAAAGCAAATCCTTTGTTGCATCAACTACCGTTTTTATCATTTTATTCTCAAGGCGTGCCATGATATTTTCATATATATCCTCAGGTAATGTGTTCGGAATACTTCCCGCAAGCACAACCGTATCTCCGTCCTTCGCTTCATCCAGCTTTTTGTACAGCTGTTTGATTGCTTCCTCACTTATTTTCGGGCCTTGACCGTTAATCTCGGTTTCCTCATAGGATTTTATCTTTACGTTAATTCTCGTAAAGCCGTCGTCGAGATGAACAAAATCCGTTTCGATGCCCATGGCATTTATGCCTCTTTCAATCGCTTCACCGGTGAACCCTGCAACAAATCCCAGTGCTTTTGATTTTATACCCAGCTCGCTCAAAACAGTGGAGACATTTATTCCCTTTCCTCCGAACTGTATATCCTCCAATACAGTTCGGTTCACGCTCCCTGTCTTCAGCCCGTTTATGTGTACAACATAATCTATTGCCGGATTAAATGTAACTGTATATACCAATTATTCTGCCTCCTTTATCATTGCCCTTGACAAATACTTTTTATCGCTGAGCTTATCCGTGATTATTTTTCCGCTGCTGAGCTGTGCAAATTTCACCGATGTGATTTGGTCAAACTTTGAATGGTCTGCAAGAATGTATACCTCCTTGCTGTTGCTAATAACAGTGCTTTTTACAACCGCTTCGTTTTTGTCAGGCGTTGTAATTCCTGCCGAAAGTGATATGCCGTTTGCGCCGATAAAGCACTTGCTGAAATTGTATTGTTGAAGTGACAACACACATTCCGCGCCTATTATTGCCTCGGTTGATGGCTTTATTTCTCCCCCCGGCACAAAAACCCTAAGACCTCGCTGTGCAAGTTTTTTTGCATTTATAAATCCGTTTGTGACAAATGTGACGTTTTTTGACGGAATATGCTCGATCATCTTCTCGGTAGTCGTTCCGGCATCGATGTATACCACATCACCGTCCTCAATCAAAGATGCGGCATATTTTGCAATTACCGCTTTTTCCCGAATAAACAGCCCGGATTTTTTTTCAATATCATGTTCATACCGAGAAAAGCTATCATCGAGCGCAATCGCACCGCCATGCACCTTTATCAACATTCCGCGCTCCGACAATATGTTTAAATCTCTTCTGATTGTGGACTCAGATGTATCCAAAGCTTCACACAACTCACCAAGCTTTATACTGCCGCGACTGTTTACAATCTCCAATATAATCGAATATCGGTTTTCCGTAAGCATATCATCACCCCTTTTTTTTGAATTATTTTGAACGTTTATGACTTATTTTGAGTTTATATTACCACTATCCCTCACATTTGTCAAGTCCTTTCACTCATTTTCCGTCAAATAGTTTCATTTTCGTTCATTCTAATAAATACACTCATCAGAAATTGTATATTTTGCACTACAAAGCATGATAAACTGTTAAAATTACATACAGCTTGCATTAAATAAAAACATATTTTTTGGGTCAATCAGGTGAAATTGTCCATTTTATTTTCCCAAAAAATGTTATATACTTATATGATACAATAGGCACAGAAAGGATTTTATGAACACCGAACAAAGCAAGGCTTCACCAATGGAAAAAAATTGCGGCTTTTATCGTTGACAGGCAAAAGGGCTTCTATCTTGTGTATATTCTCCTTATTATATTCAGCCTTTTCTCTTCCGGCTGGGTTTCGGAAACGATACTTTGACCGATTATCTCCCGGATTCAACCGAAACACGGTGCGGTCTTACGCTTATGGAGGATGAATTTACGACATATGCAACAGCCAATGTTATGGTTGACAATATCACCTATTCGGATGCTGAAAAACTCTGCGATGAACTCAGCGCCATATCCGGCGTTAAGAAAATCGCATTTGATTCCGGCAATAGTCACTACATAATCGCACAGGTAAGCGGTTTGAACTGCCCCAAATTGTACGAACAGCACAAAAAAAACACCTTTACGGTAGAAAATATTAAAAATTAGGCAACGAACTGACATCGCTTTTCGAGAGGTGTCAGTTTTGTTTTAAGCTGAATCCGTTCGTTGTTGTAGAACTTTATGTATGCATCTATGAGAAGGCGAGCCTCATCATAGGTGTGGCTTTCTGCTCCTTCAAAAAATATTAAGATTATATTATCATTTTGGAGTTTACACAAAATTTGGGATATACCCCTATTTAACTCCGACCGTACAGACGGTGCATGTAGCATTGTACATTCCGAGAATTTCGGACAAAATCTCCGCATTAAGCTCATTATCCTCCGCACAAAGGAAATTTTTGCCGCAAAGGTAGGACAGCTTTGGTTCGAAAAAATCCTGTTCCTCTCCGTTATCGTCAGAACCCTCTTCTGCGTTTTCATCAATTTCGATATCCACCGTAACCGTCACTCGCGTACCTTTCTCCGGCTCGGAGCTTACAAATATATCACCGTCCATAAGATTAACGATGCTTTTTACAATAGACATTCCAAGTCCTGTTCCCTGCACCTTGTTCGTAACAGAAGCCTCGCCCCTTGCAAAAGGTTCAAAAATGCGTTCTGTTATTTCCGGTGTCATTCCTATTCCGTTGTCGCAAATCTCAAATACAAAGCTTGCTTTTCCTCTTTCGCCGTTTTCAAGCTCCTCTGCGGTAAACTCGACCTTTCCGCCATCATCCGTGTATTTTACCGCGTTGGACAAAATATTTATAAGTATTCTGCGAATCCGTGCACTGTACCCCACAAGGCGGTTATGGCGAATTCCCACACACTCTATAGTAAGCTTCTGACCCTTAGGCTCCGCCTGTGCGCTCATAATGTCATCTACCTGCTTTATCTGCTCCGACAGCAGAAACGGCTCATTTATTAAATACACCTCGTCAGCTTCAATCTTGCTCATGTCCAAAACATCGGTAATCAGCCCCAAAAGGTGCTGTGACGAAATTTTTATTTTTTCCGTATATTCTCTGAGCTTATCCGATATATCGGTTTCCTCCTCTATAAGATTCGAAATTCCAACAATAGCATTCATAGATGTACGTATATCATGCGAGACATTTGCCAAAAATTCACTTTTTGCCTTATTCGCCTTATCCGCACGCTCCACCTCTTTTTTAAGTATAATTGCACGCTTTCTCTTTTCATAAAACAGCACGATGAAAATTCCGAGCAGGAACAATATTGCGCACGCAACAACCGCATAAAGGGGGTGAATTCTTATCCATGTATATAAATCGACATTTTCCGCTCTGTAGGTTGTGTACTGCGTGGCAATTTCTTCAAGTGTACCCTCCGGCATTGCATACATCGCTTTTGTGAAAATTCCGGCAAGTTCATGGGTTACATTTTGAGTAAATGCCAAATGATAATTGTATGTCGGCTCATCAAGCAGTGTGTAGGTAAGAAGTCCGCGTTCATCGCGGTTTACAAATTGCTGTGCGATATAAAGATATGTAAGTGTCGCATCCGCCTCACAGTCCAAAATCGCCTGCATTGCCCTTTCTCTGCTGTGGAAATCTATTCTCTCGGCATCAACTGCATAGTCTTTTTCAATCAAAAACGGTCCCTGTGCATCTGCTATCGAACTCTTTCCACCTCTCCGTCAAAATCTCGCCTTGTAACCACCGCCAATCGCATAACCGTATAAACCGGCGTTACCGTTCTTTTTTCTCCTCCACCTGTCTTTGGTTTAAAAATCGCCCGTCCAGCGATATATCCATTTTATTTTCATCACACCACGTCATGTACTGCTCACGGTCTTTCGGCATGATAATCTCATATTCCACGCCCACATATTCCGCAAGGCGCGCAAAATAGTCAAATAAAATTCCCTTTGCTTTTCCGCCCTCGGAATAAGCATACGGTTTTTTATCAAGACATGCCGAAACTATCAGCTTTTCTCCGCCTTTTGCATAACGGCTGATAATCTCTTTTTCCCTTTCCGTAAAGCCTAACTGTCTGTTGCCCAAATGCGTATAATATTTATTTTCAAGCTCATTCTGCCAATCGCCTTCAACGGCATTTAACTGGTCGATTGCGTAATTGATTTTCTTTAAAAGCTCTTTGCTGTTTTTGCGAACCATTACGTAAAATTCATTCGTGGCAAAGGAATCCACAATTCTCTCGTTTGATGTTTTTCGCAGAGAGCCTGTTAAAAGTGCATCTTCCATATCGGTATGCATGGAAAAATACACCGGTATGTAAGAAAAACCGTTTTCCTTTGCGTACTCCTCAAAGTCAACATTGCGGCTGTTACCGCTTAAAAGCCCAACACGCATATTATTATAGGTGGAATAATCAAAATCCACAATATCGGTATTATTGTTTTTAACGGTTAAAATTGCACTGCTCTTTCCTATCGGCTTTGAAAATGCAAATCGTTCCGTTCTGTCCGCGGTCATCTGAGCGGAGGTTACAATATCAATTTTGTTATTTTCAAGCATATACGCCATATCTTCCCAGCTGTTTTCGTAACCTATATATTCAAATTCAACATCCATATAACGCGACAACATTCTTATGAAGTCATATTTCCCGCCTCGTCCATCATATGATATCCGTCAAAGGCAAAAAATCCCCCCTTATGATTTCGCGATTCGACTTCTCCGCAAACGCACACGGGATACATCCCGTAAAAATTGCCGCGATAAGCGTTATGAAAGTAATAATTCCGATTAATCTTTTTTTCATACTTTTTCCCTCAATTTCAAATCAATATTAAAGTATGTCATTATACTGTAGTGCCTCCCGTAAGACATTTTATCAATTACAACTTATGAAACACGGGCTTTCTTTTTTCAAAAGTACACACATATCCGAAAATTTCCTGCACCAGCTCCGCTGCTTCTTTTGCGTACTGTCCGACACGCGTTCTGTCATGCGCGTCCGAACCGACCGTGACTATTTCGCCACCCAGTTCTCTGAATCTTTTCAGATAATCGGCGGTGGGTAAAAATTCTCCCACCTTATCTATTCCGGAGGTATTTATTTCCATTCCTTTTCCCTTTTTAACCAAAATCCGCATGATTTCATCCGAAAGCTCACTAAATCTTGAATATGGTACCGCACCATGCCCATGCACCGAAGCATATTTGCATACATATGTCAAATGCCCCAGCACGTCAAAATCATCATGCAGTTCCACACACTTTAAAGTCTCTGCAAGGTATTTTTCCACGCCCTCTGCATAGGTGATATTTTCCCAGTATTCGTTAAAATACGGGTCGTATTCCCCCACATAATGAATCGAACCCAAAACAAAGTCAAGGGGAAGTTTTTTTATAAACTCCTCCGCCTCGCGTTTATTCCACAGTGTCAATCCCATTTCGATACCTCGGCGAATTTTCAGTTTATCGCTTTTTATGCCGTCATATGCCGCATGATATTCCTCAGGTGTGAATATATAATGCTCTCCGTTCGGAATTCCGTGCAAATCATGATGGTCGGTAAAGCATATCTCCCTAAGCCCCGCAAGTTCTGCTGCGCGCACCGCCGCCGCAGGATTTTCCTCCGAATCAAAGGATATGCTTGTATGTAAATGAAAATCAAACATATTTTTCCTCCCGATTTATTCCGTAAATTTATATTCCGCGGACACGCATGCCGCTTCAATTCCGCCTGTGCTGTCCCACAGAAACGCCTTAAGTACGGTGTCTTTTCCTTTTTTCCATGAAGCTGGAACAGCCGCCGTATGCATTGTATTTTTGCTGAAATCCATCTTTTCAATATATGTATCTTTCAGCTGTTTGCCCTCATATATGGCAAGTATCAGCTGTTTTTCTCCGCCCGAGGCTGCCGCAGTAACCTGCGCGGCGCTGTCGAATTTGATATATCCCGCATCCTCAGTTTTTGTAAATGCCTTAATCCTCGGTGCTACCGCCAATTCCGCCATGCCGCCTCTGTATGCATATGACCTCCCGGAATTTTGGCTCAGCGTGAGATAACCGTCTCCGCTGATGCTGACCTCCACCGCAAATGATGTACCCGTTTTTACACCTACCGGCACATCAAACTCTACGCAGTTATATCCGCCGTATTCCAAATACTGTGTCTTAACCGCCGCCGGGGTCATCTCACCCTTTTGAAATTTGTTAGCATCAAAATCCGTATATATTCGTGCCGTACAAAAAACATTTTCTCCGGAAATTCCCACGTTCACCGCCTTTATATATTCATTATCGTGCTTTGCTTCAAATACATTCGCCGCCGATTTTAGGCAAAGTAAGCTTCCCAATCCGTTATCCTCAGCCGTTGCGTCATAAAAATAATTATAATCGTACTTGCTGTTTTCGGCATATTCAAAGGCATAGATTTGTTCGCATGTCACTTCATAGGACTGATAGAAATACGGCAGACTCAGATAGCTGTTCTTTATCAGCCAGCCGCCGTTTATCAACGTCTTGCCGGGGCCGAACTTTTCTGCCGGAATCGTATCGTCCCAACCGATTACGGTGCATGCATGCGGATAAGAGCCGTTCTCCCCCGCCGGGTTATAATATGCGCGCTCGCTTGCATTGTTGTATGAAAAGGTCACCGCGCCGTATTTTACGATTGCGCGCTTCATCTTCTGCCTTGCCTCCGCATCCGTTGCAAGTTTTTTTCCATTTACCGAAATCGCATTTTCAATGGTGTAGCTTCTGTTATCCCAGCCGTTTGCATTGTACGAAACGGATTTATCAACAGGTCCGCACCACTGTGAAAGCACGGCGGCGGCATATTTTGTTCCTCCGCCCGAATTTCTCCAATCTGTCCCGGGGTTGCTCTCGCCCGAGGTATTCAAGAGCGGGTCTGCTCCACGATTATACCTTGCGTAGCCTATCTGCTCCGGGGATATTGATATTCCCGATACTGTACCCGCATACTTTTTCAAAACAGAAGCTTCGGATGCGGCAGCAGTTGCATACGCCCAGCACAGGGAATCGCTTCCCTGGTCCTTTACCGATGTGATTATTCCGTAATCTCTGCTGTCATATTTTTCTGCTTTTGATAAATCCGCCTCGGCTGAAGCAGGCAATGCCGAAAGCAGGTACAATATTGCCGTAAAAAAAGCACATTTCCTTATTTTCACTGCAACAGCTCCCTTTATTCGATAATTTTTTTAATTTCATACTCACCCGTAACGGCTTTTTTTGAAACCGAACCATCATAAAAAGCGTAACCTGTCGGCAAAATTATCTCCCCGTCTATTTTTTCTGGTATAATCATGCTCATCACAACGCCTCCCTCAGTTCTTTTCCATGACGATGAAATTTTCCCGTCGGGCGCGGTATAGTACCCTTCGGCATTTTCAAGCGAATCAACAAATGCCGGTCTTATCTCCACGCTCTTAATGTCATTTCCGCGTGGATTAAATTGTATTCCCGCAAGGCGTTTGATAAACCATGCGCTGATATCGCCCCAAAAATGGTGATTCATCGACCCGGCTCTGTCATCGCGCGAAAATATCTCACGCAGTGTTGTATCCCCTTTTTTTATCCATGCGCCGTAGGATGGAAAATCTTCTCTTACAATCATGTTAAAAGCGAGGTCACTGCGGTCGAAGCTTGAAAGAACGTGAAATATAACTTTTGAGCCGATAACACCTATGTCCATATGTCCGTCCTCGGCTTCAATCATTTCCAACAGCCGCCCGAATGCAATCTCCTTCTCATCATCATTAAATACACCGTAATAAAGACATATTGCCTGGCTTGTCTGACAATTGCCACTTGCAACCATTGTATCAAAATCAATCAAATTATCCCTTATCGCTTTTTTTAAGTCCTCAGCAACCGACGCCGCAAATTTACTCTGCCGCTCTCTGCCTATCGCCTTAAGCATAAATGACATCTTTTGTGCAATATCCATTGAAATAACGGTATCCGTAAGCTCAAGTGGAGCCTTATAATCCTCCGAGCTTCTACCAACATGACACCAATCCCCAAGACCTATATGAATAAGACCTTTTTCATCGACTACGGTTGTAAGGTAATCCAGATATGCCATAAAAGCATGGGCAGATTCCTTTATAATATCGGTTTCACCTCGGTATATATACACATAATACGGAATATACGCCAAAACGCAATCCCATGCAGGGCCGTTGCCCCACTCAAATCCCCAACCGCCTGTTGGGATAATTCCCGGAAGTGCGCCATCGTCATTTTGTGCCTTGCAAATATTTCTCATCCACTCACGATAACTTACCTCGGGATTAAAATTCAGCATCATCTGTTCTGCCGAAAGCGCCGCGTCCGCCGTCCAGCCATTCTTTTCTCTTTGCGGGCAATCGGTTGGGAAATAATAAAAATTCGACAAATCGCTTCGTCTTGTTATCTCTTGCAATTTATTTATCGTTTCGTTTGAGCAGGAAAAGTCTCCCCTCGACTTTAAGTCGGAATGAATAACAAGATAGGTCAATAAATCCTTGGTCGCCTGTTCCGGCTTTATTCCGGTAACCTTTACATAACGAAATCCGTGATATGTAAATTCCGGTGTATATTCCTCATTTTCTCCGCCCTTCAGAATATATATATCCTTATGCACGATTTTGATATCACGTTCCCATAGCTCTCTCTTAAACCAAATATGGTCAAAGTACAACTCGCCGTCTTTTACTACTTCACCATGTTGCAGTTCAACCTTTTGACCTTTTTTGCCCGAAATGTTCAATCTGCATATTCCGGCATTGTTCACGCCGAAATCGTAAATATACCCGTCCTTGACTCTTGTAATACTTGTCGGCTTAAGCTCGGTTTCCTTTATGATAGGCTCTGCCTCACATCGGCGCAGTTCTCCCCTCGGCGGATTTGTTTCAATGGCATTTTCCCAATTTGAATCATCAAAGCCTTTCTCGTTCCAGCCCCTTATTTCATAATTCGCATCGTAATATTCGCCGAACCGATAATCATCGGCTCTTATCGGCGAATTTGCTGTTTTAAACGTGCCGTCACTTTCTATCTTAATATCTGTGTCGCTTGCATTTTTATATGTAAGCATAAGCGCCACCATCGGTGCACTTCTGAACGTTGCCTTATCAAAATCCCATATGTAACCTCCGGGATTATTCTGAAAACCGTTTCCCAAAACGATTCCGATAACGTTTTCGCCGCAATCTATTTCAACGTCATATTCGTCATAATATATGTAATCGTCGGTATTTGAAATATACGGAGCCAGAAAACCCTTTGTGTACCTTTTTCCGTTTATGTATAACTCATAAAACCCGCACACCGCAATCATAAGCTTTGCTTTTGCTTTCGTGTCGGAAAAAAAGCTTTTTCTTATGTAGGGTGCGGGTACGTTTTTTTCAAATGTATTGTACTCCTTTGTTGCTTTAATAAATTTAAACATTTTTTTCATCCCCTTTGGTAATTTTATTTGTCAATATAATATTTCAAGTCTACCTGTTCATGTTTATAAAATCAGTGAACAATTTGTATTCCGCTTTGTTAATGATTTGAATTGCCCTAATAATGCACCGCAAGGTGCAATTTTTGCCGCAGTCAATTCATTTATTTCAAGCAAAGCTTTTAATCATTATACCACACATATTGGCAAACTTCAACACATTCCGTCTCTACAGCTCACATACCGCTTTATAAATTCTCTCACAGTTTTTATCATCGCGAAGCTCAAAAAATCTATCCGTTCTGTTCCGATATTCCTCATTTTGCGCCATGTCATTCACAAAACATTCGTGAATTTCCGAAACCACCTCATCCAAGGATGTGCATACCGGTCCGAATCCGTCACACCTGAAATCAAAATACCCTTTTTCATAGTGAACTTTATGAAATTCCTCTTCATCAAATTGATAATATATAACCTTATCCGGTGCGCATGGCTGAACATGAGTTCCGATTAAATTCTTTGCCGCAAAATAATTCCTTGGGATTAAAATATTCGGTAGGATATATCGTCACATCTCCGAGCCGTTGTAATCGATTTTGATTATCAAGTCCCAGACTTTTAAATACTACCATATTGAGTTGTGTATCGCAAACTGCTCCGCACACCTCGGTATCCCTCATAAATTTCTTCAGCCACATATATTTCTCGCGAAAAGTTTTTTTGCTTAAATTTATATTTTTTATACCCAGCTGTAAATCGCGTACAATACAATATTTAACGGTTCGGTTATGCATTGGGCTGTCCGAAAGTCCCCAAACATCAACCGTTTTCATTATACTTTTACTTAGTCGGAAATTATCCGTCTCCCTCGCGGCATGATATGATGACAACGTTTCGCTCTCATCCACCGTATAATGATACAGAGCCTTTTTTAAAAACACCGCACATTTTATATCACACCGTATGTATTCCGCAATAAAAACACCGTCCTCGCCTATGTTCATATCACAAAAGCGGATATTGTTTTTTTCTATAATATCCCTCTTAAACAACTTGTCCGTCACAAAATAGGCTGTCGCAATTTTGTCAAACAAATCTCGGCAAGGATTACCGAAAAACGCTCCCTCCGCCTTTGGCATTGAAATCTTGCTCCTTACCTTTTTGCCGCCGCTATAGACATCACTGCTTCTGCCGAAAAACACAATATCTGCATCATTTTTCTCTGCCGCGGAAAGCAAAATTTCCGCACTCTCTTTCTCGATAAAATCATCCGGGTCAACAAAAAATATATATTTGCCGTGCGCGTGTGAAAGCCCTTCATTTCTTGCGCTTGAAACCCCTCCGTTTTTCTTTCGTATCAAAACAAATCGACTGTCTCCATCAAATAATTTCTCGCTGAGTGCGGCACCGTTATCCGGAGAGCCATCATCCACAAAAATCGCCTCGAAACCCGTCATAGTCTGCGTCTTCAATGAATTTACCACATGTTCCAAATATCTCTCAGCGCAGTAGCACGGAAGAATAAATGATATTTTTGCCATTTCCCGTCTCCCTTTAGATTTCATTCATCATGTTTGCCATGATATCCTTTATTTCTGCCTTTGTAGGCGGCTTCCACTCCGCCTTTTCCTTTCTTTTTTTATCCTTTCGATAAAACGCATACGCAAGCACCGCAAGACGCAACGTTATTGTACTCCAAAAGTAAAATTATGCATGCTTTATAATTCCCGCCATGTACCATTCCGCCACAATTTTATCCACAAACTCAAAACCGCGCCCCATATATGTCGGCGAAAATCTGTAATAGCTCCCCGCCAGTTGCCACAGGTAATCACGCCCCATCATATCAATTCCGAATCGCGCGCAAAGTTCGGCAACCGCTCCGTTTCTTACACCATATACAAAAAACAGAAAAATGCCGTTGCCAAAATTCCCAAAATCACAAAAAACGATACCCTTTTCTTCCCACTTTTTCTTTCCGAAAAAGTAAATTCCCGCATCTCTTCCGCAACTCCACAGCTCGGTTGACGCGCCTGTCAAAAACTGCTTGCAGAAAATTTTCAAAGGATACTTGTAGTCCTTTATAATTTTAGTATTGTGTGCATGGGCAATTCTTGTTTTTATTCCACATCTTTTTGCGCCCTCCAAAGCATAAAGTCCCATAGCCTCGTTGTGAGCGTGCAGAATTTTTATATCCGGATTTTTTTTGAATATTTCCTCGGTAAATTTCAAATATTTCGGATAATGCAACGGATTAAGCCCGGGGCTTAAGTAAATATTCCCGCCCATCTGCCTGATTTCATCATCATAATCGCCTTTTTTGGGCTTGTTTACGATAAAATCGAAGCAAATTTTATTTCTGTCCATATGTCGATAATAATTCATCAGCATTGTTTCAATCCCGGCTCTGTCCATATTGCTGACAGAATGAAGAACTCTCAGCACTATACTCCTCCTTACCTTATGAGCTGATACATTTTTCCCGAAAGTGCCCATAAATCGAATCTTTTTTACGAAAGCGCCCTTGCGCCCAATCTTACCGCATACGGCAGTTTTTTACAACCGCAATTTTTTAAAGCATTTTCATAATTCTCACAGCAAATCGTAAAAATGCTCTTCTTTATTTCTTCAGACATTCCCGAAACATTTGCATAACAGAAATTTGAAAGCTGGCATGTAAGCGAAAGCGCGTACATATCATCATGCGGAAGCTTAAGCTCCTCATCGATTTTTCCCAGCTCCTCCATTATCCAGTAACTCTGAATTGCCCTTGCGCTGTTTTGAGAATTTTCCGTTATCCCTGTGGGATTTTTCCGCCACATATAAACATTGTCCGCAATTGAAACGACACGCCTTGCCGTTCTGAAAACGAGAAAATGTATAATTGTATCTTCAAAACAAATGTAACCTTTCGGGAAACGAATTTTCTCAAACAGCTCTCTTTTATAAATTTTCCCCCACGGAACTCCCGGCAAATCAAATCGTCCCATAGCAGTTTTTCCTTCATACCGTGCGGTTATGTACTGCTGAGGACTTCCCACCCATAATGTACATTATATATAAGCCACGTAAAACCGTAACCGTAATCAATCCTAAACGAATCGGTTGTGATTCCCGCAATCGAAAAAAGCACAAAGCACACCGCAACCAATCTGAAAAGTTCTTTCTCCTCGCACTTTCTTAAAATCTTATCAATCCAAGGGAGCAGAAATAACAAAACGGTATATGCATTAATATACTTTGCGATACTGTATTTTCTTTCTTCTCCCGAATACATCACATACCGCTTATCATTGCAAAGCAGTTTACCGAGCATGAGCACGCAGTTTCAAAAAGCCACAATATGCGGTTATCGACTCCCGCGTTTTTTGTCAAAATACCTCCCTTATACAATACATGCATAAGCACTATACCCAACATTGAGGCAAGCCTCAGCGCGTCAATTCCGAAATTGCGCTCACTTTTTACATTCATCAAAAATTCCTTTCTTCATCTGAAAGCCGTCTATTATCTTTTCCGCTTTTTTGTCGGTAAAACCGCATATATTTTGTTATAAACAAAGCTTACGGCATATCCCGCCGCCATAATCACCGCCGCCAGCAAAATCATATACAAAAGTGATAACAGAACCCCACCAAAGCGCGCCATACGCGCATTTTCCCATAAAATCTTGCAAATATACGCACTGTTATGCAATAAATATACACCGAAGGACAGCGGCGCTATTGCACCGATTACGCACACTGCTGCTCTGTTTTTTATCCGCATATTTTTAAACAACATGAAAAACATTACCGACATAACTACCGTTACCGGCATTTTGTAATCCATAAACTTATCAACCAAGGTAGTTGCGCCTATTTTTGCCTGAACAAGCTCCGCCGTCATACGCGTAGCGGAAACCGTTGCCGCCAATCCCAAATATATCAACTTTTCTGCTGAGCTTCAAATCATAAATTCGTATATATGCTCCGATAAAGTACAAAACAATAAACCATATGTAACTGTATCCTCCGTTTACCGCTGCCGAGTCCGCCCAGTAAAAAAAATGTAGGCAAAACACTCGTTAGTAAAAGCACAAAAAACAGCAGTGTTCGGAATTTTTTTCATCTGCTATTCCCTCTATTATACTGTTTAGAAGCGGGATACACAGGTACATCATAACATAACCTGTCGCGAACCAATATTCTTCCGAGCTTATCGGCGTAACCACCTTTATCAGCTCACTGAAAGACAGAAGTTCTCCTTCCAATCCTATTGCTATAAGGTAGGTCAAAACCGAATAAAACAGAACTTCGCACCAAATTCTGAAAACCCGCGAAAGCTTCATCCTTGATTTTACCATATAATAGCCGGTAATCATAACAAAGCAGTTTGTTGAAACTCTGCTGAGTGCATAAACCGTCCAGTATACATGGTATGGCAACGAGCCGACTTCTACCGAAACCCCCAATCCGCCATGTCCTATTTCATGCATAAAAACAATCATCAGCATGGAAATAATCCTGAGAAGCTCAAAACCCATATGCCGTTCCGAAGACCTTACACAATTTTTATACATCGATTTTCCTCCCAAAAACATTTTCTATCGCCCGCATTACTTGCGCATCCGGGCGCAGATATTTTTCGTAACATTTTTTATTTTGCTCCGACATAAAAACGCGCTCACTCGGATTTTCCAGCAAAAAACTCACTTTTTCGGCGCATTCCTGCGGTGAAGTAAAGGACAGATAATTTTTTCCGTCCGAAAAATCCCCAGGTGTTTCATAGATAAATTTCTCCGAAACAATGGCGCGTGATGCCGCTGCATACTCTGCGGTTTTCCAACCGGTAGAGCCATGCAATCTCATGGTATTGATACATATATCACTGTTTTTCATTCGATTAAGATACAGCCTTTTTAAGGATACCGTCTTATCCACCAACAGCTCAAGGCAATATTCTACCGAAAATTCATCCGCATAAATGCCTCCGTAAAACGCTTTTCCGAACTCCTTTTTCAAAAGGCGAACGGTATCTGTGCGAACCTTATTTATGTAATTTCTCTCCTCGGCAAGCTCGCCATTTCCTGCAATATCGCTTCCGTTCAGCTCCCAAAGTCTTGTCAGAAACAGACTTTTCGGATTTTTTCTCTCTCGCAAAATCGGTGCCTCAAAATCCTCAACATAGGAATTTGTGAGCTTTACGGTTTTTAAAATTCCTTTAAGGCTTGATTTCCTTGATGTTATGGGATTATCCGGAAAGGTGACAAAGTAATTAAGTCCGTAGGGGTGTATTTTCTCTCCGTTATTCCCCAATGCGCAATTTTTTTCATTTGAATATGAACGCTTAAAAATTACGTCCGCATCGCAAAACAATTCCTTAACGCTATCCAAATCCTCATATGCATATCCGTCCGACAAGTCAAAAACAAGTTTCTTTCCCTACATCTCAGCTTCTATAATCGCGCCTAAAATTTCTTTATCCTTCCTTAAATCATTAAATTCAATATTAAAAATTCCTTGCTTATCAAGCATATAAAATCCGGTTATAACGCCGGATGTATGTAAGCTGTCCGAACGAATATTAATCCGCACCTTCACAAAATCCCCTCCTTGTTCAAAACAAAACAGACCGACCGCTTCATTAAAAAGCAGTCGGTCTATCATACCGCCGAAGCGGGTTAGACTCCAAACTTTGCGTCCTTACCTTTCGATAAGTTTGCCAAAATGTAATGTATGTTTTTTATATTCCCCCATTATCCGCAACGGTTTCCGCTGAGAAAAACAGGTTAATTTGTAGCATTTAAATCGGTGAATTATTCATCATCTTTTATGAAATCATTATAACACACTTCTTATATCTTGTCAAATACTATATTTTCACATGCAACTCTCACAATCAAGCAATTTACTCGATTCCGAGCAATTCTGCGGCATTATCGAAAAGTATTTTTTTACGTTCCTTTTCCGAAAGATTTATCTGCATAAACCTTTCCAATTCCTCTTTCGGATTCCAAAGAGGATAGTCTGTTCCGAACATAACTTTATCCGCTTTATATACTTCGATAAAGCGCTTAGCCTTATTCGGCGGTACGGTAAACAATGTTGATGAGGTATCAACATAAAAATGCTTATATCCGGAAAGCTTTTCCGCCGCTTCATCCCACATGGAATATCCGCCAAAGTGTGCGCCGATGACCGTTAAATCGGTGTAAATATCCAAAATCGGCACCAATCTGTTCGGGTTCGAGCGGTCATAGCGTGAATCGCCGCAATGCATAAGAACCGGAAGCTTGTAGCGCTCGCACAGTTCATATATTTTCAACATGCGGTAATCATCGATTTTGAAATTTTGGATGTCGGGATGAAGCTTAACTCCCTTTAATCCCAGTGAAATAAGCTCCTTAATATCCCTCTCCAAATCCTCGCTGTCCGGATGCATCGTGCCGAAACCGGTCATTTTTCCGTCGCTTTTTTCCACACTTTCCGCCACAAATCGATTTATGCTTGAAACCTGACGAGGTGTCGTTGCTACAGATTGCACCAAAAAATGTGAAATTCCCGCCTTTTCTCCCTCTTTGGCAAGTGTCGCCACAGTGCCGTCCATTTTAGGGAACATATCATAAAAATCTCCGGTTGCTTGTGCAGCTTTCTCCGCAATTTTGTCCGGATAAATATGACAATGTGCATCCAATACTTTATACATTAAATCAAGTCCTTTACTCGCCTACAGTCATAGTCCAGCCAAATGTATCCTCGATTTTTCCCCATTGTATTCCGGTGATTGTATCGTAGAGCTTTTGGCTTACTTCGCCGATTTCGTTATTGTTGATAAGCATAACGTCATCCTTATATCTGAGCTTTCCTACAGGAGAAATAACCGCCGCTGTTCCTGTACCGAAGCACTCCTCAAGCTTACCTGCTTTTTGCGCGGAAATAAGCTCGTCAACGCTTACCTTTCTTTCTTCAACTTCATATCCCCAAGATTTGCACACTTCTATTACGGAATTTCTTGTGATTCCCGGAAGAATACTTCCGTTTAGCATTGGTGTAACGATTTTTCCGTCAATCTTGAAGAAAATATTCATAGCGCCCACTTCTTCTATATATTTTCGCTCAACTCCGTCAAGCCACAGCACCTGTGAATATCCATCGTCATGCGCTTTTACCTGAGCCGCCAAGCTTGCCGCATAGTTTCCGCCGGTTTTTGCAAAGCCCATACCTCCGCGAACAGCTCTTACATAGTCATCTTCAATCCAAATTCCGACGGGTGCAAGACCGCTTTCATAATATGCACCGCTCGGTGAAAGAATGATTATAAACATATATGTCTTACTCGGCGCAACTCCCAAAAATTCATCGGTTGCAATAATAAACGGTCTTATGTACAAAGACGTACCGTCCTCGGTAGGAATCCAATCCCTGTCCACATCAACAACAGCCTTAACCGCCTCAACAAAATCCTCCTCCGGAAGCTGAGGAATACACAGACGCTCATTTGTTGCGCCGGTTCTCTTTGCGTTCATATCCGGGCGGAAAAGTCTTACTTTTCCGTCTGCACCCTTGTATGCCTTTAATCCCTCAAACATTTCCTGACCGTAATGAAAAACCATTGCGGACGGGTCAAGAGTAATGCTCTGATACGGTACAATTCTTGCGTCAAACCAGCCCTTTCCCTCCTCATAGTTCATAACGAACATATGATCGGTAAATACCTTTCCGAAGCCAAGCTTTCCCTGCGGCTTAGCCTTTGGATGCTCTGTTCTTGTAATTTTGATTTCCATTTTTATTATCTCCTTTTATATAAGTTTTATTAACGTAGTTTAATTTTCGGCAATTAATCCTTTGTCACAATACCGTCAATCTTCTTAATACCCAGCTTCTTAACGGCATCCTCGCGCATTTTGAATTTCAGAATTTTGCCCGCCGCATTCATCGGGAAGCTGTCCACAAAATCGATATATCTCGGAACCTTATGTTTCGCCATATGGTCGCGGATATACTGCTTCATTTCGTCGGAGGTCATGGTTTCGCCCTCTTTTAAGATAATGCACGCCATAATCTCCTCGCCATACTGCTCATCCGGCACACCGATTACCTGTACGTCTTGAACCTTTTCATGGGTATAAATAAATTCCTCAATTTCCTTGGGATAAATATTTTCGCCGCCACGGATAATCATATCCTTTAATCTTCCGGTGATACAGTAATTGCCCTCCGGAGTTCTGAGCGCCAAATCGCCCGTATGCAACCATCCGTCCGCATCGATTGTGTTTGCCGTCTCAACCGGCATTTTGTAGTAACCTTTCATGATATTGTAGCCTCTTGCCACAAATTCACCGGTTTCATTATCCGGTAAATCCTCACCGGTTTCAGGGTCAACGATTTTACATTCTATCTCGGGCAGTGCACGTCCTACAGTTCCCACACGAACCTCCAACGGGTCATCGGTACTGCTCATAGTGCATCCCGGAGAAGCCTCGGTCTGACCGTATACAATAGTAATTTCTTTCATGTTCATTTTATTCACGACATCATTCATCGCGGAAATCGGACAAGGCGAGCCCGCCATAATGCCTGTTCGCATATATGAAAAATCCGTTTTCTCAAAATCAGGGTGAGACAGCATCGCTATGAACATTGTCGGCACACCATGGAAAGCCGTAATGCGCTCTCTATTTATGCACGCAAGAGCCGGCTTCGGTGTAAAATACGGAAGTGGGAACAAAGTTCCGCCGTGTGTCATTGTTGCGGTCATTGCAAGCACCATGCCGAAGCAATGAAACATCGGCACCTGTATCATCATCCTGTCTGCGGTTGATAAATCCATACGGTCACCGATACACTTTCCGTTATTTACAACATTGTAGTGTGTCAGCATAACGCCTTTCGGGAATCCCGTAGTACCGGAGGTGTACTGCATATTGCATACATCATGTACATTTACGGCTGCCGCCATTCTGTGAACCTCTTCCATAGACACGCGTGTTGCACATGCAAGTGCTTCTTCCCATGTTATACAACCCTTTTGCTCATAACCTATCGTGATAACATTGCGCAGGAAAGGAAGTCTCTCACTGTGGAGCTGTTCTCCCTTTTTGGTATTTTCAAGCTCTGGGCAAAGTTCGGCAATTATTTCCTTGTAATTTGAATCGCGGTAGCTATCCACCAAAATCAAGGTGTGCGTATCCGATTGTTTCAGCAGATACTCTGCCTCGTGAATTTTATACGCGGTATTTACCGTAACCAAAACCGCTCCGATTTTAACTGTTGCCCAGAAGGCAATATACCATTCCGGTACATTTGTTGCCCATACCGCAACATGGCTTCCCGCCTTTACGCCCAATGCAATCAGTGCACGGCAGAACTCATCCACATCATCGCGGAACTGCGAATATGTACGGGTATAGTTAAGAGTTGTGTACTTAAACGCAAGCTGATCTGGGAATTCCTCAACCATGGAATCAAGCACCTGCGAGAATGTTTTTTCTATAAGGGCATCCTTTTTCCATACCATTTTTCCCGTTCCGCGCTTATTTTCATAAAGAGTGTGCTTTGCTCGCGACAGATTTTCAAATCGCGACATATAGCTTACAAAGTGCGGGAAAATAATATCCATATCATAAATATCACTGTCCCACTCAGGGTCCCACTCAATCGAAATAAATTCGCTGTAGTTTATCGAACGCAGTGCATTTATAATATCCGCAATAGGCAGCGAACCCTCGCCGACCAAGCTGTAGGAATTCTCACCGTCCGAATCCTTCATATGAATATGACGAATATACGCGCCTAAATTTTTAACGGTTGTCTCCGGCTTTTCGCCATGCTCACGGTAGGGGTAATGCAAATCCCAGAGCGCTGCAAGGTTGTCCGACGCGAAGCTGTTTAAAAGCTTTGCCAGCTTTTCGGTGTCGGAATAAAGACCTACAGTTTCAACCAATAATATTATACCGCTTTTTTCCGCTTCATGCAATGCTTTTTTTATAAAAGCTACGGCATTTTCTTCATTTTTTACCGCTTTTATTCTTATATACGGTGTACGAAGCGCTTTGCACACCTCTATACATTCGCCAAGCTCAGCCTCTGCCGCCTTCGGTTCATCCGAAATATCACAAGTCATATCTATACACGAAATTTTAATTTTGTTTTCCAAAAGCTTATGGTAAACATCTCTCGGATTATCCGTTATTTCCTTTACATTATGAATTTCAATTCCGCGGAATTTATATTCCTTTGCAATATCTATAAACTCGTTAAGTTCAATCCCGCTCCAACGGTTTGTTGAAAAAGATAAATTCATTCCTTACACCTCCTCAAAGCAAATTTTATTCAGCGCGTTTATATACGCGTTTATACTTGATTCCACAATATCTGTCGAAATTCCGCGACCGGAATAAAGTTTTCCGTCCGAGCGAAGCTTCACAACCGTTACACCTACTGCCTCTCGCCCCTGAGTTACCGATTGAATCTGGAAATCATCCAGTTCAAAATGTCTGCCCGCAATCTGCTCCACACACTGGAATGCCGCATCAATCGGGCCGTCCCCCACAGTCATCCCGCGAAGTTCCTCACCTGCTTTTTCAAGCACCATAACCGCGGAAGCCGTCATTACGTTTCCGCTGTTTATGACATAACTCTTTAATTTATATGTAGGTTCAACCTGGAGAGCACTGCTTGCGATAATCGCATCAAGCTCTTTTGTTCCGACTTTCTTTTTCTTTGCAACCTTGCTGAATTCCTCATATACGTTTGCAATATCCTCTTCCGAAAGGTCATAACCCATTTTCACGATAACGGCAGATACTGTCTTTATATCATCCTTATCGCTTAAAAGAATTTTTTCATCCTCCACGTTATCCGGCACATAAGCGCCCTCCTCGCCCTTTCCTCGCAAAAATCCCATTCTGCTTACGGTATGCTCAAGTTCGGTGTAATTTATCGATGACGTAATTCCTATTGAATCACCTCTTGCGTTTATAATTCTCGCGGCAGATGTTAAGGACGGATATTTTCCCTCCGAAACCGAAACTTTAATCTGTCTCACGCCCGAATTAATCGAAGAAATCATGCAAGCCGCCGCCATATCCATGTTATTACTGCATTCGGCGGACAATGTAACATTATTAAGTTCGGGAACATTTTCATACAAATCCTTGATAAATGTGCTGTATTCATCCGGAAGCATTTCTCCGGCGCTGTCGCAAACTGTTACGGTGCTCGCTCCGCTTGCAATTGCCTTACGTATAGCCTCGTACAAAAACTCACTTTCGCTCCTTGATGCATCAAGCGCGGTAAATTCCACATCATCGCAGAGTGAAGCGCATTTTGCAGCAAGTGTTTCTATCATTTCAAGAACCGCATCCGGCTTTTTCTTGCATACATACTCCATCTGAACCGTCGAGGTGGGAACCATCAGGTGCAGACGCTTTTTACCCGCCGCCGAAAGTGCCTCGGCTGTTTTTTCTATTGCCTCCTCCGAATAATCGACCGGGCATGAAATAATGCTGTTCTTTACCAGCGGTGCGATGGTATGCAGAAACAACATATCCGTTTTTGTATTTTTGATAGGCTGTGTTTCTATTACATCCGTATTAAGCCTGTCAAGCTTCTTTGCAATATCAATCTTCTCCTTAAAGCTGAGTCCGAGACCCTGCTCACACTCCCTGAGTGTTACATCTGAAATCATTACTTTTTGCATATTATTTCCCGTAGCCTTTCTGCCCACATATAATTTTTAACGCCTGCTATGGGCGTGCAGAGCGCCGAAAAGATTTACCGAATGCGGAAGCGGGAATATTTTAAATTCTCCGACCCGATAAACGTACTTTCCTTAAAAATTCACATTTTTCTGCTTTTTTCATAAAAAAACAGGAACCTACCAACCGCTACGGCCGTAAATTCCTGAAAAATCACTTTATAAAACAAGCATTACTTTCACCAAACACGACAAATAGCGCTATTCATAATACCATAGATAGTAGAAGAATAGCGTTTAGGAGGTTAATTAAGCTGAAAAATTTAGAATTATTCATTTTCTTTCTCCCAAATCGTCGGTTACCTTAATTGCTACATATTCTATCACAATATTTTTTATATGAACCGACGATTTGGGAGAAAGAAAATGAATAATTC
>CAYMBZ010000014.1:0-29022 GCA_964388835.1 uncultured Lachnospiraceae bacterium | reverse complement strand
GTAAAACCGAGAATGGTATAAGAAAAGTTCCCATTGCGGACAAAATATTGCCGTTGCCCTCGTTCGCCGTATGCTCCCGTAAATTCTCGATTTTTACCCTCGCACTCTCGCTTGATAAGATTTCGATTAAAAGACTTTGTATCTGCTCGTTTGAAAAATCCTCTGCATCACCTATGGCACTTTCCAAAATCGACCCTCGCTCGATTAAACGTTTTGTCCGTTGCTTTCGCAATTCTGCTTTCTGTTTTGACATCAGCTTTTTCTTTTTGTTTTGTAACTGCTCGATTTGTTCGTTTGTTTTTTCGATTTGTTCATTGATATTTGACATAAGTTTGTACCTCATTTCTTAAAATTTTGCATAAAAAAAGAGTAACCGCATATTTACGATTACTCTTGAAAACTGTATTTGGTTTTTATATTTGTATTCAGTCAAATCACTATTTCTTTTCAACCGCTATCCAAATCTCGTATGTATAATCCTGTTTTGTGTGTCGGCGGACGGATAGCTCTCGATTTCTATTCCGCAGGGCTTGTATTCACTTGCCGGAAAAAATTCGGTGCAGATATATTTGTACACCTTTTGGAATGCCTCCGGCATTTTTCCTACGCATTTGAAAACCGCATAGGTATGTGCCGGGATAGTTTCATCTGACATATAATCCTCCGTGATTTTCTCTCCGTTGTAATGAACACCGATACCGTAAGGGAAATCGCTATTCGGCATATTGGGATCAGCGTCAAAGCTCACGCCGATAATACAATTTTTAAAAATGTTGTTTTCGTGAATGTATTTGCAAACTGTCGGTATAGTTCCATCACATGAACATTCCGCCCAAAATTTTGAAATCTCCTGCGTTGTGATTTCGTGTGCTTTCGGAAAACGCTTTTTTCTCAAAACCACATCAAATGCTTCTTTGTTTTCAATTCTGTAATCCATTTTTTTACCTCCGTGTAATATAAGTTTTACCGAAAGGCGTGAAAACGATTTAAGATTTGTGCCGTGCTTTGCGGCTGACGGCGTTACCCCGTGAAATGCAACAAACGCCCGAGAAAAACTTTCCGGAGATTCATATCCGTATTTCAGTGCAACATCAATAACCTTCACATTTCCGCACGCAAGTTCATTGCCTGCAAGAGAAAGCCTGCGAAAGCGGATATAGTCACCCAAGCTGTAACCGCATATAATGCCAAAAACCCTCTGAAAATGAAAGCTCGACGAATACGCACATTTTGCGACCTCACCATAGTCGATATTTTCAGTTATATGCTCTTCCACATAGTCAAGCGCACATTGTAGTCCCGAAATCCAATCCATATCATTTCCTCCTTTCGCAATACTTATTATACAGGATTTAAGAAATACTTTCCTAATATTCTGTGCTTTAATATGTCAGATTTTAAAGCACTACCAGTATTTTTACATTTGTTTTTCACGTATGGGAAAATTTTTTTCCTTTATCCAATTATCCAAAAATTCCATTTGTTCTGCCGTATGAAACCAATGCTCGCCGTTTTTCATTACCGTCAGAGAGTAACCGTTTTCTTTGCAAAAATCCGAAACAGTATTTTTCGATGTTAAATTATCGTTTTCGCCGTATAAAATTTCGGTAGGAGCATTCCAACAAATCGGATTTTCCCTGACGTAACAAAGATATTCCCACGAAAGCGTTTCACCGAAGTCTGTTTCTATGTTGCCCACTTTTTCAAGCTCTTTTTCCGTCACACCTGCCCAAGTCATCATATCGAATATCAGCTTTTCCATATCGACTATCGGCGAAATGAAGTATGCTTTGTCTATTTTTCTCTCACAAAATGCGTGCATTGAAAAAAATGCACCTATGCTGTTTGCAATTAAAACGATATGCTCATAGCCCTTTGATAAATCGTCAAACGCCTTTGAAAATTCTTTTTTAGCCTCCCATGGTGTGTCCGATTTGTATTCCATACCCACAACATCGCACTCAGGGAACAGCGGCTTGTAATGCTCTGCTTCGCTTGCATTTCCGCCTTTGCCGTGAATGTATAAAACAAGCATAGCTTTTTTAGTTCTTGTAAATGCCACAGTCTTATTTTTTTTTGATATTTTTCCGACCTCACAGCCGTATGTAATAAGTTCCTTTTTGTATTTCAAAAAGGAATGGTCGATTTCAAATCCCAAAATGTTTTGTATTTCCTCAAAAGTCAGCGTCAAATCGGTCGTACAATGTGCTTTGACATACTCCCACAGCTTAATATACTTACTCATAAATTTTTTCCTTCCAATATTTGTTATCTATCTCCCACATTTTACCTTTTAGGTGCAGATTTTTAAACATCTCAAACAGAAATCTGACTTTAAGCGAAGGTGTGAGATTTTTTTCATATTTCATCACTTTTCTTGCGGTTTTATATAGCTTCTTTGTAAACTCATTTTTGAATTTTTCGGGCATATCGTTCCAAAAATATCCCCAAACGGACTGTGTGACAATATGCGTCCTTGCAACTCCCCAATAATCCATACTGTCCTTTATGTCCTTTGCCGCCGACTTCAAACCTCCGCCACCCGCCGTTGATATAATGACCGCTTGTTTATTCTGCATATCAAAATTCGGACGATGAACCAACCAACGAAAGCTGTAATGATCCAAAAACGATTTTATTTGCCCCGGTGCGTGAAAACACCAAACAGGCGCGCAAAATATAATTAAATCCGACTTTGCAAACGCTTCGTTTATCGGTTTCAAATACTCATAAGCTCCGCATTTATCCTCGTTACCGTTAAGGCACGCATAGCAACCGTGACAAATATGCGGCATATCATCGGGTAAAGTAAATTCAAAAACATTCTCCGCATTATCAAGTTTGGAAACAAGATATTTTGCTCCGTTATATGTACTGCTGTTATTTCGTTTTGTTGCTCTGATTATTGTTACATTCATCTTTTATTCCTCACAATCTTAAATCCGTATATCGCACAGATAAGTGCATAAGGTATCAGCAAAAATAGCAAAACAATGGTTACAACGGGTGGAAGAAATATGCTTATCATAAACAACATTCCCATAATTACAGTTGTAACCGCACTTGCTATTATAGATACAGCGATTAAAAATATGGATATTTTCTTCATTTGTCAAAACCTCCGTACACATATTCTTTCAATATAAATTCTGCCGCCCGATTTTTTATTGAATTCATTTTCTGTACCCACAACATTTGATTTGTTGCTTTTAATTGTTCGGTAACACTTTCTTGCTCAGCCATTTTTGACACCATATCTTTAAGGCAATTATGACAAGTTTCATCTATCTCCGCAAGGTGCTTTAATAAAGTTCCTTGCAAAAGCATTGCAGAATACAGCCAATTATGATGCTCTTTCAAAAATGTTCTTCTTAAACTTCCGTATTTTCCGATTTGATATTCCGTTTCATCGGACACTGTCCGATTTGGTATGTAATAATATCCTTGCCTTACATACTCAACGCCGTTTTCAATAAATTTCTCTTTCATCTTGTTTTCGTCCTCCATTCGTGATAAAATAAATTTGTGGTTATGATTTCAAGCTTTGGGTTATCACCGCCTTGTTTATATATAACCACTTTTCAAATTATCGCAAATGAGCCGTAGCCATATATATTGTATTAGGTTAATAAGCATTTCTGCTCATCACCCTTTACATTATATATCATCGAAAATCCTGATACCCGTACTGCAAATCGTCTGCATAAGATAATACAGCCTGTCATTTTTTCGTCTTTTTGACGTCGTCAAAAGCCGTTCGTATTCCGATTTTGTAAGCTCCTTTTCTCTCTCTGCAAAAATCTGCTTTTGAATTTTCAGTGTTTTAACCTTAAACTCGCACCAACCCATATATGTAAAAAAGCATTAATCGATGACAGTGCCGAATTCACGCTTTTGGGCGCATATTTTTCGCAGAGCCTCCTTTTGTATTCAAGTATGTCGGCTTTTTTTAACTCTCGACTCCCAGCAAAAGCGTAAAAGCCACGGATATCGCGCAAATATTTCCCGGTGGTGTTCTCGCTTCTCTCCTCCTCGTACAGATATTTTTCAAATTTTTTGATAATTTCGCCCGTTATAACTTTCATGTAAACGCTCCCTTTTGTTTTTGTATTTATTATAACACCAAAAGCGGTTTTAATGACTTTTCAAATAAATTTTTGATTTATCGCGTTTTCGGTAAATTCATTCTAAAAAACAAACAAAAAACGGCTTTTCAAAAATAATCGAAAAGCCGTTTTTTTATTTCAGCACGAACTGCAAAAGTATGCCGACAGCCGCGCCTATAGCATAAATCGAAGTCAAAATCGCCAGATTTTGCTTTGAATTTTTGTTTTGCTTAAAAAGCACGATAAGTCCCACACCCGCTCCGGTGCAAAGACCGCCAATAAGGGCCGCAAGAGTTATATTACCCGCCAAGTACAGTTCGGTAAGAACCACCGATGCGGCACAATTCGGGATGATTCCGAAAAGTGAAGTAAGCAATACCTGCAAAACCGCATTGTCCGAAACAAATTGCATAAAAGGCGAAATCGCCTCCGCCGCAAAGCCCAATATTAGATTTACGACAAATATGTACACAAAAATTTTCACCGCATGAACAACAGCCGATTTTAAAATTCCGCCCTCACAGCTTTCGCAATTCCCGTGAAAGTGATTGTGGTCATGCGTTTCATGCGTTTCAATTCCCGTTTTCACAGCAAAATCTATCACAAATCCGAAAAATGCCGCAATGACAAATTTTATCAAAATCAATGCTCCCAGCTCGGAAATCCTGTCGGGATGAGCCAGCATAAGTGGAATCGCTTCATCCGAAGTTGCCAAAAATATAGCAATCAGCGTTCCCACGCTTATCTGCCTTTTGGCGTAAAGTTCGGAAGCAATTACAGAAAATCCGCACTGGGGAACAGTTCCCAAAAGCGCACCAAGTGCCGGCCCGAGTTTTTTGGTTCTTTCAAACAGATGATACATAAAGCAATTATTTTTATGCTCCAAATATTCAATCAAAAGATACACCAAAAACAGGAACGGCAACAGTATGACAGTATCCTTAAATGTATGAATTATATGCTCCATTTATATTACCCCTTTATCGCGCATTGCCTTTACCGACATAATTATTCCCAGCTTTGCCGATTCATATGTCACTCCGCCCTGCATATATACCATATACGGAGGACGCATAGGCCCGTCGGCACTCAATTCTATCGAAGAGCCTTGGTTAAACGCACCTGCCGCCATAATAACATCATCACTGTAGCCCGGCATATAGCTAGGTATAGGTGTAACGTAAGAATCCACCGGAGAGCCCTTTTGTATTCCCTCGCAAAAAGCGGTAAGAGCATCGCCGCTTTTCAGCTTTATCGCCTGTATAATGTCATGGCGTATTGCCTTTGCAGCGGGTTCTACTTCAAAGCCCATATTTTCATAAACCTCCGCGCAGAGTATCGCCGTTTTAAGTGCTTGCGAAACCACATGCGGTGCATAGAACAAGCCTTGATAAAGCAGCTTGTTAAGCCCGTGTGTGGCGCCGTTTTCTCTTCCGATTCCAACTGTAGACAGGCGGTATGCGCACAATTCCACATATTCCGACCTACCCGCAATATATCCTCCAGTGGGAGCTATTCCTCCCCCGGCATTTTTTATCAACGAACCGCCGCACAAATCCGCGCCGTATGCGGTAGGCTCTTTTTCATCAACGAACTCACCGTAGCAATTGTCCACCATCGCCAGTGTATCGGGAGAAATTTTCTTTACAAATCCAATCATTTCTCCTATTTCTTCCGCGGAAAAGGTTTTCCTCTCCCCGTATCCTTTGGATCGCTGTATCCATACCGCACGTATTTTTCTTTCGGTAAGCATTTTTTTTATCGCATCATAATCAGGATTACTGTCCTCTTTCAAATCAACCTGAACATAATCTATCCCGAAATCCTTGAGCGATCCTCTGCCCTGCTTTCCGGTAATTCCGATAACTTCCTCCAGGGTATCATAAGGCTTTCCCGTAATCGCCGCAAAGGTATCGCCCGGGCGCAACACTGCAAAAAGCATAGTGGACAGCGTATGAGTTCCCGAAATAAAATTATGCCGCACAAGTGCATCTTCCGCCTCAAAAACCTGAGCATAAACCTTATCCAACATATCTCTTCCGTAATCATCGGTACCGTATCCGCTGGATGCGTTGAAATATAATGTACTTACCCTGTTATCGGCAAAAGCTTTCATAACCTTCATTTGATTAAGCTGTGCAACTTCTTCCACACGCTTAAATTCCTTTTCCACATTTTTCTCCGCCGCCTCCACAATGTCGAGTACATCCCGAGGGACCGCAAAACAATCCATTAAAAATTCGTTTTTTCCCATCTTATAACCTCATTTCTACAAAAGTTTATTATACACCAAATCCTATAATTTTGCAATATTTTTCACAAAAGAATTGTATCTGCCGTAAAATTATGATAAAATTATTTCCGGAAAAGGAGGCAAATCATGAATACCGATTTACTTAAAAGCTGTACACTTTGTCCAAAAAAATGCGGAATCAATCGCCTTATAGGCGAAACCGGTTTTTGCGGTGCTTCGGATAAAATCAGAATAGCAAAGAGCTGTCTGCATTTTTGGGAAGAGCCTTGCATTTCCGGAAAAGAGGGCTCCGGAGCCGTATTTTTTTCGCATTGCACTCTAAAATGCGTATTCTGCCAAAATTACGCCATCAGCACGCAAAACCGCGGAAGGCTTGCAGATGAAGATGAGCTTGCGGAAATTTTTTTAAAACTTCAATCGGAGGGCGCAAACAACATAAATCTTGTAACCCCGACACACTTTGTGCCGCAGATTATTTACGCCCTTGAAAAAGCAAAAAAACGCGGCTTAAATCTTCCGATTATTTATAATACCAGCGGATACGAAAATCCCGAAACCATCAAGCTTTTAGACGGATATGTGGATGTATTTCTCCCGGATTTCAAATACTTCAATGACAAATACGCCGTTAAATATTCCGCCGCAAAGGACTACTTTAAAATTGCCTCGGCGGCTCTTGCACAAATGTTTGCGCAGGTGGGAAAATGCGAATTTGACAATCGCGGAATAATAAAAAAAGGCGTGATTGTACGCCATTTAATGCTTCCCGGGCTTCTTTTTGACACAAAGAAAATCCTCGACTATCTGCATGCGGAATACGGCAATGATATCTATATAAGCATAATGAGCCAATATACCCCGCTCCCAACTCTTCCCGACCGTTTTCCGGAGCTTAATCGAAAAATTAACATGAAAATGTACGATAAGCTTCTCGATTACGCCGCCGGAATCGGTATAGAAAACGCATTTGTGCAAGATGGGGCATCTGCAAGCGAAAGCTTCATTCCGGATTTTTATTCCGAATGACATCTCTAGCTTCTGCGCATACGTCCTCTTAAATACGCATATGTACACAGATATATTATTCCGGTAACCGCCCAGGATGCCGGATAAGCCGTAAACAAAAATTCCGGTGTTCTGTATATGGGAAAGAGCACCAAAAGCCACAAAAATCTGAACCCGCATACACCGATAATGCTCATTATCATCGAAATCATGGTTTCTCCCATTCCGCGCAATGTTCCGGAAGGTATTTCCATTATGGCTATAATGGCATACGGCAAAACCACGTATTTGAACTTAACAATTGCAAACCGCGCCACCTCTATATCGCCCGGCGCGAACATCTCGATAATTGTATCCTTAAAGAAGTATGCTGTTCCGCTTAAAACCAAGTCCGCCGCTATCACCAGTACAAATCCGCAAAGCATAATCGAATTTATGCGCTTATACTTGCCCGCGCCCATATTCTGGCTTGTAAATGTGGTAACGGTCTGTGAAACGGAATTTGCCGCCGCATACAAGATATTTTCCACCTGGCTTTCCGCCGCATGCCCCGCAGCTGCCGCCGCTCCGAAAGAATTTATGGCGGAAACCATTATTATGTTCGACAAATTAAAGGTTATACCCTGAATTCCCGCCGGTATACCTATTTTCGCGGTGATACCCAGGATTTTTTTGTCAAATTCTATTTTTCGCACAGAAAATCCAACTTCGCTTTTCTTCAGCATAAACAAAATCATTATAAAGCCTATAATCTGTGAAGTCACGGTTGCAAGCGCTACGCCCGCAACACCCATAAAGAAGTATTTCACAAAAATGATATTAAGCACAACATTTACAGCCCCCGATGCAATCAGGGATATCATGGGATTTTTGGTATCTCCCACCCCTCGCATAGTTGCGGCGATAAAATTATACAGTGCCAAAAATGGCATGCCGGTAAAATATATTTGCATGTACAAAATCGACATCTCCACGATTTCCGAATCGATTTTTACGGCATATGCCACAGGACGCGATATCAAGACACCGATAATCCCTAATATAATCCCGCTTATAAGAGCCGTTATAACCGCCGTATCCGAGGTTTTGCGCACCATTTTTCCGTTTTCCTCGCCGCGGTACCTTGCCACCGTTACATTTGTACCTATAGCAAGTCCCATGAACAAATTCACGAGAGTGTTTACAATGGGGCCCACAGAACCAACGGCCCCCAATGCATTGGAACTGCCGTATCTTCCCACTATAAGAGAATCCGCCGCATTGTAAAGTGTCTGCATAATACTGCTTAAAACCAACGGAAGCGCAAAGCTCACCATTTGAGGAAAAAGTCTCCCGTTTACCATGTCAATTTTATTTTTCATAACAGAACCTCACATTTCGGTATTTTAACAACACCTGAATTATACACCCAAACAGAATATTTGTAAACCCCAAATCGCAACAAAATGCGCATACCTCTCAGACATTATACGAAACATTACATCTCGTCACACCTTTGCGGTTTGCGCATTTTACAAATATTTTATTTGTTATACTTAAGCAGGGATATGGCATCCCCGATAGTCTTTTCCATCGCTTCTCTGCCGTACTTGTCAACTTCCGTCTTGTTTTTTTCGCCGTGAGTAAGACATCCGGCACCTCCGATACATCCGCCGACACACGCCATACCCTCGATGAAGTTGGCATCTAGCACATTTTTGCTCTTTTTAAGAAGTGCAAGTTTACATGCCTCTATTCCGTCGCATGCCGCCGCCTTTAATTCAAAATCGATATTCTGTTCCTTAAGACCTTGCGCAACAGCATCGGAAAGTCCGCCGGAACGTGCGAAAATTCTTCCAAAATAAGAAGCGTTGTCCAGAACATCCTCCGAAAGCTCCGTAATATCAATATCACGGCTGTCGTAAAGTGCCTGAAGCTCTTCAAATGTCAAAACCGAATCGACATACGGCTTAACCTCATCCAGCTGAGCCTCCGCTTTCTTTGCGGTACATGGTCCGATAAAGACGATTTTTGCATTCTCATCGGTTTCCTTTATATACTTTGCAAGAGTTGCCATAGGCGACAAGTTATGGGAAATGTATTCCGTCAAATCCGGGAAAGCCGATTTTACGTAAGATACAAATGCCGGACAGCATGAGCTTGTCAAAAATCCTTTTTCCGCAAGCTCTGCGGATTCTGCCTGAGCTACCATATCCGCACCCAGCGCCGCCTCAACCACGGTATAAAATCCGAGTTCCTTAAGTCCCTTTACAACCTGACCCAGCTTTGCATAGGTAAATTGGCTCGAAATTGACGGAGCAACCATTGCATAGACCTTATACTTACTGTTAGCTTCGCTCTTTTTGATTAAATCAATAACGTTAAGAATATATGACTTATCCATCATTGCACCGAACGGACACTGATACACGCACGCACCGCATGAGGTACACCTCTCGTTATCGATTGAAGCCGCATTTTCATCATTTATGGATATTGCTTTAATTTTACATGCTTTCTGACAAGGGCGTTTGCGGTTTACTATCGCCGAATAAGGGCAAACCTTTGCACACTGACCGCACTCTACGCATTTTGATTTATCTATATGCGCAACGTGATTGTGGTCAAAGGAAATGGCACCTCTTTTGCAAACATCCTCGCATCTGTGTGCAATACATCCACGGCAGGAATCGGTAACCTCATAGCCGGCTGCCGGACATTCATCACACGCAATATCTATTACTTCAATTACATTGGGATTGTCCTTGTTTCCTCCCATTGCAATTCTCACACGCTCCTGCAATATAGCCCTTTCCTTGTATACACAGCAACGCATTGTTGACGTTTTTCCCGGAACAATCGTCTTGGGTATCTCAAGAATATTTTCAAGCAGTGTATCGTTCCATGCCTGTCTTGCGACCTCGCGCAGAACCTTATATTTTAAATGCTGTATCTTAGTATCAAATTTTCTCATATTTCACGTTCCTCAAAAATAACTTACCTTAATCCTTTTTCCCATCATTTTTAAACATTTTGAGAGTTCCTCAACCAAATTCATTTTTATGCTGAATGTTATCGGAAGATCCGGGTTTTGATGCGCCGGATTAATTGCTCTTCCCACATAAAAGTTTATATCGGTTGCCTCTTCAAAAAGCAAGCGGCAGATTAATGATGCACCATCGCGCTTGTAATTCCAATGCTCATACAGCTCATTGTCCGCCAAATAATCTTTCGCATATTCCAAAACCCTGTTTATTGTGATAACACCCTCTGTAACCAAGTCCACGCCCTCAATCTTCGCAATGGGCGGAACATCGGAATTTTCAAAATTCAAGGTTGCCTGAAGCGGCTTTCTTAAATACTTCGCTGCAATTGATGATGTAGTTCCTCCGCAGATTATATGCTTTCCCTCTTTCGAAAAGAACAGGGACATCATTCTGTCACAATCATCACGATTGGATGGCGGTCCGAACAACAAATTCATCGGTACTCTGCGCCGTATTTTCACGATGCACGCCGTCGCATCGTCACCGGGTTTTTGCCCATAAAGCTTATTACACTCATCAATCAGCATGGTGGATAAATTCTTCGCGGTAAGACCGCTTATGGAGATCGTTTCCATAAAATCTATGATATCCTCTCTCTTCCAGCCGAAATTATATGCCATACCAATTCCGGCATGCGGACAACCGTCGCTCATAGCGATGAATATATCGTCCTCACAAAGCCTGATTACGGATTTATATATCTTTTTTCCGTCGATATTCATTTCCGTTTTGGGATAATCATAATTAACGTTATTACGCAGAAGTATTACCTGCGGATTATCATACTGAATTATCTCCGCTGTCTCATTGTTAATCAAGTGCATAATGGTAAAGGTGGAATATGCCACACCGCGCACCGAACATACCGGCAAGGTTGCAGCAATGGTTGAAACACACTCCTCTATGGGAAGTCCCTCTGCCATCATTGTTGATATTATCTTTGATGTGAGCGTTGACAAAATACTTGCCTTGACGCCGCTTCCCAATCCGTCCGCAAGCACGATAACCGTCGAATCCTCGCCCTGCTCCACTATATCCACATGGTCACCGCAAAGCTGTTCTCCGTAGTGATTAATACTCTTCCAGCCGATATCGGCACATAAATTATTCATCCGCAATCGACTCCTTTAGTTTAGCAAGCGCAATCTTTGTTTCCGCCGCGGTCTCTCCCAAAAGTGATGCAATTTCCTGTACAATACGCATCTGCTTATCAACCACCTTATCCGCCACTTCAACGGTCTGACGGCTGATTTTTTCTTTTTTTTCTCTCTCATTCTCTTCATCTGTAATGTCACGCATTATGCCTACCAAAAGATGAGAGTCCTTATCATAAACAACCGATTGCTCGACATATCTGCCGTATTCCGCAAGATAAACCCGCTTATTATGGATATCACGTCCGGTACGGAGCACCTCCATGTAATCCTTCGGGTCAAGGATTCTCACAGCCTGTTCACCCAGCACATCGGTGCTTTTGCGGATATTCATTATGCTTCGCGCCGCCTCGTTTATCTGCTGAACCTCCAAGCTTTCGTTTAAAACTATAAGCCCGTTCGGCGTATTTTTTACAATGGTATCCGAGAAGCTTTCCGCTTTGTCCTTCAAAAATGGCAGACACATCGATATCTCGGCTTTACCCTGGCATATCGCAATAGCTTTTTCACGGCAGGTATTATATCCGCATGAACCGCAATTCAGCTCGTCCGCAGGCTTGAACTTGCCCATTTCCCTCAAAACGTTGAAGATTTCCGTTTCTGTAGGCTGAGTCAGCTTGTGCTCAATATACTCAAACTGTTTTTTCAGCTCCGCGGATTTCGGCTGTGCTATATCAAAATCCTTTTCCCCGGCAAAATTAGCAATGGTTATATAATCCTTAACCGGAGCTGTTCGGTGATATTTTTCCATAACAGGACCGCCTATACAGCTTCCCGCACATGCTGACATTTCTATAAAACACTTGTGTATCTTTCCGCTTTCGATATCTTGCAGTGCCGCAATACAATTTTCTACCCCGTCAAGCGCCATATATGTATAGTCGGAGATATTCTGTGTCATGGTTTTCAATATGCCGCCCGTTGTTGGGAAAAAGCGTGCACGGCTTTCTTCTTTTTTATCAATTCGTTTTTCCGGCTCAATATTTTCTTCCTTAAGCCAATTTGTCAACTCTTCAAAGGTTAAAACCGCATCAACAATGCCCTCATAGTGCTCGGCTTCATCTTTCTTTGCAACACAAGGCCCTATAAAGACCGTCTTTGCGTTCGGATATCTTTTCTTTATATCCATGCAATGAGCCTGCATGGGCGAAACCACATTTGCCAAATACTCAAGTTCTGCCGGAAAATATTTCTGAATAAGCAGATTAACCGAATGACAGCACGAGGTTATGATAATGTCAAGGTCATCCTCTTTGAGCATTCTTTCATACTCTTTTTTTACCATGGTCGCACCGATTGCTGTTTCTTCCACATCATAAAATCCGAGTTTTTTAAGAGCCTCGCGCATCGCAACGATTCCCACGCCCTCATAATTTGCGGCAAAGGACGGTGCCAGGCTCACAATAACCGGATCACCGCTTTGAAGCAAAACTCTGACCTTTTCCGTCTCGTTTACTATCTGTTTTGCATTTTGCGGACAGACAACAAAGCACTGACCGCACAAAATACATTCGTTTCCTATAATATGGGCTTGGTTACCCGAAAAACGAATCGCCTTAACCGGACAGTGTCTGATACACTTATAACAATTTTTACAATTTGATTTTTTTAAGGTAAGACAGTTAGGCATAGTTGTCAATTCCCTCCGTTTTCCAATACAGCAAGCACCTTGCTGTCAAAAAATTCCTTGAAATTCGCACGTGTTATGCCTGTGTGAATTTCATCGTCTACCTGAACGGTCACTCCCGTTCTTTTGCATTGTCCTATGCAAAAGCTTCCCGTAAGAGTAACCTTATCCTCCAAATGATTTTTCTCCACCGCTTCCGTAAGCAAAGCAACCATTTCCGGAGAACCCTTAATGTGGCAGGAACTGCCGACACAAATCTGAATAACCATGTGTCACACCTTTGCCGCAACTTCTTTGTTGAAAAATTCTTCAACCGTGTCAGGTGTTACCGAGAAAAACTTATCATCCGCGGTTACGCATACGCCATCCTGACATTTGCCCATGCAGAATGTTCCCCCCAGCTCAACCTTGTCTCCGAGATTATTTTTATTTATGAGATACTGAAGCTGTTCAACAACCTGACGTGAACCCTTGATGTGACATGAACTTCCGATACATACAGTTATTTTCATTTCAAAACTTCCTTTCTTAAACTAAATAAGCATAAAATTTCTTTGATTTTTCAATATAGAAACATACGGGCGACAAAATAACATTGCCGCCCGGCTCCTATTCTCGATCCGCGTTTTCGCGCTTTTTATACATTTTGATGTTTATTCGTAATCGACAACGTCAACCCACGAAAGCAAGAATTCACGTTCCTGAGCATTTCCCTTAACCGATTGTGAAGCCGCAACAATCGGCATCCACTTCTGCACATACTGCTTTGCGGTATTGCTCTTTTCACAGAAAATCTCAAGATATTTTTTTGCGCCCTCGATGTCGCCGTTGAGCCAGAACAAAAGGTATGTTCTTGCCGCATCCGCAGAAGCGTTTCCCTGAGTTGCATGCGACCAATCAAGTATATACGCCTTATTATCATCAGTAATAATAATGTTTGACGGGTTAAAGTCGCCGTGGCACACTTTTGTATGCTTGGGCATACCCTCCAATCTTGTATGCAAATCATAACGTGTTGTTGCATCAAGGTCGGTAGCGCTGATTTTTCTGTTCATTTTGTCCTTAAGCTTGTTCAAAAGCGGGCAGGTTTTTTCATGAATCTCAAGCTGAAGCGCTACAAGCTGCTCAAGATACTTATCCTTATTTTCCGGGTCCTCTTCCATTATCTGTGCAAGAGTTTTTCCTTTTATATATTCGGATACGATTGCCCATTTTCCGTCTACCATGGTTATTTCAAGAACCTTTGGAATGTTAAGTCCAGTTTCCTCGATTCTCGCCTGGTTAAGAGCCTCGTTCAAAACATCTGCCTTTGAATAGTTTTCATCAAAAACCTTAATACAGCGGTCTCCGTCGCGATATACCGTTTTGTTGTTTCTGACTGCAATTACTCTGTCAAGTTTCATTTTCGTTTCCTCCTCGTATAAAATTTACGCTTTTTTACCTTTGCGGTATGCTTTTTTTACTTCATCGGTCTTTGTAACACCGGTGATGTTTGCCGCCGGCATTTTTTTTTCTTCAAAATGCTTTCCGTAATAAGCGTTCATATACATCTGCTTAATTTCGCTGATGAGCGGATATCTCGGGTTTGCACCTGTGCACTGGTCATCGAATGCCTGCTCGGACATTTCATCAAGCTGCTCGAGGAATACCTTTTCGTCGATACCGTAATCCTTAATTGTTTCCTTAATACCTACTCTTTCCTTAAGCTCGTTTATCGCCTTGATAAGACCCTCAAGTTTCTCTTCATTGGTTTCACCCTTTATTCCGAGGTAGTCGGCAACTTCCGCGTAACGTGCCAATGTGTGCGGATGGTCATACTGTGAGAATGTTCCCATCTTTGCCGGAGCCTCTGCGGCATTAAAGCGCAGAACCTCTTCAATCATAAGTGCGTTTGCAACACCGTGAGGCAAGTGATGGAATGCACCCAGCTTATGTGCCATAGAGTGGCAAACTCCCAAAAACGCATTTGCGAATGCCATACCTGCCATTGTTGCGGCATTTGCCATCTTTTCACGTGCAAGAATATCTGTCTGACCGTTGTCATATGCACGCGGCAGGTATTCGAATATTGTCTTTAACGCCTTAAGTGCAATACCGTCGGTATAATCTGTAGCCAGCATTGCGGCATATGCTTCAAGAGCGTGCGTTACCGCATCGATACCCGATGCCGCGGTAAGTCCTTTAGGTGCGGACATGTGGAAGTCTGTGTCGATAATTGCCATGTTCGGCATGAGCTCATAATCTGCAAGCGGATACTTAACACCTGTCTTTTCATCGGTGATAACCGCAAACGGTGTAACCTCGGAACCTGTTCCCGCCGATGTCGGAACAGCTATAAAGTATGCCTTTTCACCCATTTTCGGGAAAGTATAAACTCTCTTTCTGATATCGATAAATCTCATTGCCATATCCATGAAGTCAGCTTCCGGATGCTCATAGAGTACCCACATAATCTTTGCGGCGTCCATAGCACTTCCGCCGCCCAAAGCGATAATTGTATCCGGCTTGAATGCTGCCATCTGTGCGGCACCTTCCTTAGCACTTGCAAGTGTCGGGTCCGGAGCAACATTGAAGAACGTTGTATGCGCAATTCCCATTTCGTCCAACTTATCCGAAATCGGCTTTGAATAACCGTTTTCATAAAGGAATTGGTCGGTTACGATGAATGCACGCTTTTTACCCATTACAGTTTTCAATTCATCAAGCGCTACAGGCAGACAGCCTTTCTTGATATATACCTTTTCAGGTGCACGGAACCACAGCATATTTTCCCTTCTTTCTGCAACTGTTTTTATATTGACAAGGTGCTTTACACCTACGTTTTCCGATACCGAGTTGCCTCCCCATGAACCACAGCCGAGTGTCAATGACGGAGCAAGTTTGAAGTTGTACAAATCACCGATACCGCCATGAGAAGAAGGTGTGTTTACCAAGATACGGCAAGTTTTCATTCTTGCGGCAAATTCTTCAAGCTTTTCTTTTTCAGTTACTTCGTTGAGATATACCGATGAAGTATGACCGAAACCGCCGTCCGCAACAAGTCTTTCCGCCTTATCTAAAGCATCGCCGAAATCCTTTGCCTTATACATTGCAAGAACCGGAGAAAGTTTTTCATGCGCAAATTCTTCGGAAAGCTCAACAGACTCAACCTCACCGATAAGGATTTTTGTTCCCTCCGGAACGGTTACGCCGGAAAGTTCCGCAATCTTAGCCGCCGATTGTCCGACGATTTTTGCATTAAGCGCGCCGTTTATGATAATTGTCTTTCTAACCTTTTCGATTTCACGCTCATCCAGGAAGTAGCAACCTCTTGAAGCAAACTCGTCCTTAACCGCGTCATATATATTTTCCATAACGATAACCGATTGTTCAGATGCACAAATCATACCGTTATCAAAAGTTTTTGAATGGATAATTGAGTTTACGGCAAGAAGAATATCAGCCGTATCATCGATTATTGCAGGAGTGTTTCCGGCTCCTACGCCAAGTGCCGGCTTACCGCTTGAATATGCCGCCTTAACCATTCCGGGGCCGCCTGTTGCAAGGATGATGTCTGCCTCTTTCATAACAAGGTTTGTCATATCCAAACTCGGAACGTCAATCCAATCGATGATTCCCTCAGGTGCTCCTGCCGCAACAGCCGCTTCAAGTACCAGCTTTGCCGCCGCAATTGTGCTGAGTTTTGCTCTCGGGTGAGGAGAAATGATTATAGCATTTCTTGTCTTTAATGCGATAAGACACTTAAATATTGCCGTTGAAGTCGGGTTAGTGGTAGGAATAACCGCCGCAATAACACCGATAGGCTCTGCAATTTTCTTTATACCGTAAGCCTTGTCCTCTTCAATAACGCCGCAAGTTTTTGTATTCTTGTATGCATTGTAAATATATTCCGATGCGTAGTTGTTTTTGATAACCTTATCTTCAACAACACCCATGCCTGTTTCTTCAACCGCCATCTTTGCCAGCGGAATTCTTGCCTTGTTTGCCGCAGATGCCGCCGCAAGGAAAATTTTGTCAACCTGCTCCTGAGTGTAGCCGGCGAAAATCTTCTGTGCTTCTCTTACGCGTGTAATTGCTTCTTCAAGCTTTTCAACACTGTCTACGATTTCGTAATTTTTCTTATCCATTTCTTAATCCTCCTGATTTTTATTAACTAATTGATTGTTAAGATGTGCCAGTGACAATGCAAGACTCTCTTGCTGTACCAATACTCCTTTCGGCGTACTCAACGCTTTCGGTGTAAAATTCCATATGGCTTTTATACCGTTTTTCACCATTTTGTCGCACACTTCCTGCGCCGCGTTTTCATTTACGGTAATAATCCCTATCTTAATACCTCCGCCCTTGCAGTACCCATCAAAGAGCTCCATTGGGAGAATCTCTTTTCCCGGTTTATTGGTTTTTCCCGCATTAATGTCAAATGCTGCCGAAATTTCAACACCGTATTCCTCAAATCCCTCATAATCGAGAAGAGCTTGACCCAATCTGCCCGCTCCTACAATTACCGCTTTTGTGAGATTTTTACAACCGAGAGTATTTTCTATGCTTTCTATCAAATTGTCTACGGCGTAACCTATTTTCGGCCGTCCCGCTCCGCTGACAGAGCTCAAGTCCTTGCGCACCTGAACCTCGCCGAGTGACAGTGCTTTCGCTATTGCTGTTGCGGAAACATATCCGCCGCTTTCAAAATTTTCTTTGAGCTGTTGCAAATACCGCGGAAGCCTGCCGAGCGTTGCCTTGGATACAGAACACTTTTCCATCCGGCACCTCCTTTCTGACTTCGTTAATATTTTAACATTCCTTAAGGATTTTGACAATTCTTAAAATGTTTAATCGGTATTATCAATATCGATAACCCCTGTATCGAATAATCTTACAGCCTATAAAATCAGACTTTTACTATTTTCAAAAAATCAACCGAATACCTTTCTTTTGGCTTCACAAAGCTCTGTTATAAAGCTGTTATCAAGCTCTGTCAGTTTATATCCTTTTTTGTATATCAAAACATCTTTGTATATTTTTTTATTTTCTTCGCACCGCCTTGACACCAAATTATATCTGTCCAGAATATTTTTCGGCACCGGCGATACCCACATAAATGTGTCGGAATTTTTACTGAGCAAATCGAACTGACTTGCCCGCTCAAATATATAGATCCGCCTGTCAATATTATCAGGCAACTCCTCTTTTACCACCTTTGACAGCGGCATAGACGGCACATATGGGTCCGCATGAGCTATTTCGATGTATTCCGTTAAATCTTCAAAAGTAATTGCCTCTTTTTCTGCCAAAGGATTATCAGCACTCATAAGCAGTGAATAGGAAAACTCCGTAACCAATTCATACACAAAACCCCTTTCCTCCAGCATCGACTTGAAATATTTATCGTAATTTTCCGCATATCTGATTATTCCGAGTTTATAATCATGATTCAGAATATTCTTGATTGTGCGCTGAGAATTTGTTTCCTTATAAAAAATCTCCGCAGGTGTTTTGTCCAGCCTTTTTGAGAATTCCGCAAATGCCTCGGATATATAGCATGCACGCGGAACCGAAACGGAAAATTTCTGTTTTTTTGCTGTTCCCTCTCGATAGTATTTTTCCACACTTTCTATTCTGTCCAAAATATCCCGCGCAAAGCCGATAAACTCTTCCCCCTCAGGGGTAAGGCACATTCCCTTTGCGGTGCGGTCAAAAACCGCGATCCCCAAATCCGCCTCCAGTTCTTTTATGGAACGGCTGATATTCGGAACCGCAATCAGCAGTTTTTCCGAAGCCTTGTTCAGCGACCCGGCTTTTGCCACCTCAGCCGCATACTTCATATGCAATACATTCATCGTAACACCTGCCTAAAAACTCTTTTATCCGACGCTTCCATTATACACTATTTTTTCGCCGCGGTCAATGAAAAGAAGTAGTTTTATAAAAAAACCGCTTCATAATCATCAAAAAATATTTTATTGTATTTAAACTTTAACTTTTTACGTAAATGCACAACCCATTTTCAATTTCCGTACATTCCGTATTTGATTTTAATTCGCTCCAGTTTATCCGCCAAAGGCTCCGACGCAAAAAACAGAAAAAATGCCGTAGAACATGCATGTATCAGGTCATAAGGTGCACCCATTATGCAATATGAAAGCACTGTTTTTACGGTTATTTCCGTTTGCGCGGTAATCAATGAAGAAAAATTCATAACAAATCCGTAAATCACAAAGCTTGCCAAAAATCCGAATATGCTGAGCGGTATACGGCTCTTTTTCAAAACACCCATACGGCACAAAACCCCCGCCAAAAAACCGATTATCCCAAAAGCGAACATCTGCCAAGGCGTCCAAGGTCCTTGTCCGAAAAAGAAATTCGATACGAATGCGCTGACAGCACCTACCAAAAATCCGAATTCTCCTCCCATGCAAGTTCCCGAAACAATTACAATCGCGGCAACCGGCTTAAACTGCGGAAGCATAAAAAATGCCGTTCTTCCGCCCACCGCTATCGCACACATAGCGCTGAGCAGCGCTATTTCTCTCGCTCCCGATCTGCGTCTTTCAAACAAAGCAAAAAACGGCAGCATCGCCTCAACTATTATCAAAATGCTTATCAGATAATATTTTCTCTCATCAAAAAATCGTACCCCCGCAAATATCGTAAGCGGAATTGCCGCCGCGGTAAATATCCCCGCGGCTATCTGTCCTTTTGAAGCTTTTGTGCGATTCTGCTTCAAGCTCGCCATATTTTTCGTTCTCGGTAAAAGGCAAAGCATAGCCGCGAAGACTTCCACAATTGCGGCTATTTGTATTGTTATCAAATTCATCCCGGGAATTTGTGTTAAATGCAATATATCTCTGTCCGTAACAAATGAAAGCTCGGTAAGCATAAACAGCAATACAAAGAGACACCCCGCCGCAATTTTCTGCGGTTTAAGCCGCTTTTTATCCGTCTTTTCGGCTTTTTTATCCGCTTTTCTATCATTCTCCATCTTTGTATCAGTCAGAGTTTTTTTATTTAATTCGGGCAGAGTTCCTCCGCATGCCGAGATAACATCCTCCGCAAGAACAGCCTTTGGCAGAACACTTCTTGCCATACGGCATACAGAAGTTGTATAGAAGAAATTCCCGCTGAAAAGCTCCTCCGGCGTACCCTCTGCGGTTATGTTTCCGTCAAACATAAGCGCACAACGTTCGGCATATTCGGCGCAAAATTCAATATCGTGTGAAACCATGACTATCGTTGTTCCCTCTGCCGACTTTTTCTTTAATATTTCTCCAAGCTTCGCTTTAAACGCCGCGTCCATACCCTTTGTAGGCTCATCCAAAAGAAGTATCGCGGGATTTTTCAACAAAACCTTTGCCAGTGCCGCCCTTTGCTGTTCTCCTCCGGATAAATCATAGGGGTGACATTCCGTAAGCTCCTCTATTTCGCAAAGCGATACCGCATCCGCAATTCTTTTTTCCTTTTCACTTTTTGTGAGCTTTTCTCCCGCAATCATATTCTCCAAATCAAGGCGTACTGTTTTTTTAACAAAAACGCTCTGTGGGTCCTGAGGCAACAGACCGATAACACCTTTATACAGCTCCTCCGTATCCGAAAGCTTTTTCCCGTTTATCAAAAGCTTCCCTCTGTAAGGGTGATTTATCCCCGAAATAAGCGAAAGCAGTGTGGTTTTTCCTGTTCCGTTGCCGCCGGTTACGGCAAAAATTTCTCCCTCCGAAATATTAAGGCTTAATCCGCGCACCGTATCCGGATTATTTTTTTCATATCTGAACCACAAATTTTCAAGCATGATAGCGCTTTTGCCGCTTTTTTCCCGTGCTGTTCGTTCTTTTTCGATGGGAAGCAGCACATTTTTCTTTGCAAATTCTTCCAGCCACGCGCGTCCCTCCCGAACGGTCACCGGCAATTGCTTTAAATCTTCCGTTGCCGCACATATGCGCATGGGTGCGGGAAGCGCCGCAAGCATTTCACTGACGCAATTCTTTAAAGCCTCGCCTACCTCACACGGTGCGGCATCGGCTATAATTTTTCCGTTTTCCATTACAATTACTCTGTCCGATATCGGAAAAGCATATTCCAAGCAATGCTCTGAGAGAATAACCGTTGTACCTATCTCGCGATTGAGTTTTTCCAGAGCGCTCATCAGTTCTCCCGCCGCAATCGGATCAAGACGGCTTGCCGGCTCATCCAAAACCAAAACCGACGGTTGCATAACCATTACCGATGCAATGTTCAAAATTTGTTTCTGCCCTCCGGACAATTCGCTTACATTTTTGTAAAACCAATTTTGAATACCGAAAAACGAAGCCATTTCCGCAACGCGTTTCCTGATTTCGGAGCTTTGAACTCCCAAGTTCTCTGCAGCAAACGCAAGCTCGTGCCAGACCTTATCGGTAACAATCTGATTTTCCGGACTTTGCATTACAAATCCGATTTTTGATGCCTCCTCCCGCCTGCTGAGGCCCATAACATCTTTTCCGCAGAAATAAATCCCCCCACTTTTTTCTCCGACAGGTGACAGTGACGGCTTTAAAAGGCGCAAAAGCGTGCTTTTTCCGCATCCGGACTTTCCGCATACCGTAACAAACTCTCCGCTTTTAATCGTAATGCTTATATCATCAAGAGCTTTATACATCCTCTTTGGATAGGTGAAGCTCAAATTTTCCGTTTTAAATATTTCCATCTTATAACCTCATAAATCTCAATAATCACCGGGAATATAGACAGCGCCGCATATGCCGCAAACACGCTTACGGAAAATGCGGTGCGCGCACCGAATTCAATTTTCGGGAAGCAGGCAAACTCCATACACCCGCATAATTTCCCTATAAACACATATATTCCCAAAAACAACATAACAAAAAGTGCGGCGAAATCTCTTTTTTCAAATCGGAATATCTCAAACGCGGTTCTTCCCGAAAGTCCGTATCCTCTCGCCCGCATGCTGTCCGCAGTATCAACCGAATTTTCCAGCGACCAGGTAATCATTGCGGACAGAATGTTAATCCCGCTTTTTGCACGATTTACAATGCCGTTTTCTCTGCCTTGTCCCATACATTTCTGCGCCGCACTCACTGTTTTAAGCTGTTTTGAAAAACGCGGTACAAATCTCAATGTCATGGAAATAACCAATGAAGTTGACGGCAGAATTTTTCCGAAAATGTAAATAATCTTATCGCTTGTCATAATCGCGTTAAAACAGGAAAATCGGCAGATAACGCACGCGAGCATTACCGCCGCGCACAATCCGTATAAAACCGATTCCGCCGTCAAAGGATTTCCCGACGGCAGATAGCACAGCACCGTCATTCCCTCATGATTAAATGCCGGATTTATAAGCGCCGTTATAAAAAGCATAGGTATCAGGTAAAAAAGCATACGTCCCGCAGATGCGCCTTTTATTACTGCAAGGTGCATAAGCGTGCACAAAAAAGAAATCGCAAGACAGACAGGATGCATAAAAAACATGGAAAAACCTATTGCCAATGCAAAATATATGAAATTCACAGCCGGATTGTAATTTTTAAACTCATTCATATTATCCCTCAGTTTGCTTTGTGTAATCTCCGCCGATATCTCTGCCCAAATCGCAAGTGTAAATCCATTCAATTTTTTCCCCGCCCTTGATTTTGTAGGAAGATGATCCGCATTTCGGGAATTCTCCGTCCACACGGTACATCCATCCCGACAGCTCGCCGCAATCGAATTCGTACAAGTTCGCTATTCCCTCAACATATGTGCTGTTGTAAACCGGAGTATTTACAAATTCCAAATGTATTTTGCTGTTTTTCATCTCCCGCTTTAATATGTCAAACACGCTTTCCCCGGCATGGACCGTAACCGTTTTTTCTGCAAATATCACGCCGTCTGCGGGAACAATCCCGGTTTTCGCTTTATCCAACCGTTCAAAATTGTTTAAAATCGTGTCACACCTGACCGAAAGACGACAGGTAAGCTCTTCCTCCGCCGGTGCTTGCTGCGGCTTATTCTCCGTCTTTTTTTTCGGTGCTGTTTTTTCCTCGTCATACACAGCATCGTCTATCTGTACCTCTGCTATTTTCTCTTGTCTTTGCGCGCTTTGAGGGGTATTTCTTTTCCCCTCCGCCACATTCTCGCTGTTTTTAATCGTCTCCGGTGCTGTTTCTTGTTCCTCACTCGGTTTTGTCATGTTCTCCGCATACTCTTCATCTTTCGGTGCCGTAATTTTCTTTTCGTTTCCGAGAAAATCTCCGCACAAAACCGCTGTTATAATCATACAGACAGCGACCACGCCAATCAGCATTCTCTTTTTGCATTTTTCCACTTCTTATTTCTCCCTATTCTCTATATAAACCGCCGAGATGCGGTAATATTCGCATTTATCCCGACACTATTTAAGTAAGTATCTTCTCCACATAAGCATATAGCAAGGCTCTGCCTCTGTTGAAAAATTCTGTACGCTTATTCCCGCGCCGAAAACCTCATCGCGCATGCAATAAAGCGCACTTTTACCGTCCTTTGCGCGTTTTACCGCTGCAAGCGCAAGAAATGCTTGTTCCGTTGCCATAAGATTGGCATCGGTATCTTCCTGCTTGTGCTTAAATCCGCCGTCCGCGGTTCTGTAATCCAAAAGCCTGTCCACAATGTTTCTTCCGTTTTTTACAAATCTCGTATCTTCTGTTGAAATCCCGTTTGCGCAAAGGGCAATAATCATCTGCGCACAGCTCTCGGAATTTTGAATTCCTCCGCCCAAATATCCGCCGTCTGCCTCCTGAAGGCTTGACATAAGTGCAACGGCTCGCTCTGCCGCCGCATTTACATCGGCATTTTTGCGGTAAGGTGCAAGTGCCTGAAGCGCCATCGCCGTCACGTCCGCATCCGCCGTACCGCCTCCAAGGCTCCAGCCTCCGTCCGCGCATTCCGAGTTTAAAATATGCTGTATATACATTTCACGATTTGCTCCGCTCAAAAGCTCATATCCGGCGCTATCCAGTGCAATAAGCGCCCATATAGCGCCGTTTACACCCTGGCGCACTGTTTGCTCATAATCCGAAAGGGGCGCAAGCAGATTATATCCCGCAATATCTGCCGGATTTTTCCCTATTGCCGTCATTGCCAAAATCACTCTCGAATACTCGGTATATTTTCTTTTGTGCAGAACACCCTCACATTCGCTCACATAATTTTTCGCCGTATCGTAATATTTAAGATAATATTCCTCGGGAATCTCCGCGCCGCTTCTTTTAAGAGCTATTACGCTCCACTCTCCTCCCATTGAACCCGGAAGGGGATTTCTTACGGTCTCGTAAATGTACTCACCCGTTTCGGCAACGGCTTTATCGATTCTGTCCGCTTCGGCAAAGCATACCCATCCGTTCATAAACATTACTTGAGCGCATAACGCCGCCAAAATTCTCTTCTTCATATTTTCCTCCTCACAAAACGACAAAAGCGGCGGAGCGGTATAAATCTACCGCCCCTCCGTCTTTGTTTAATAAATTACATTCCCGTATACTGAATAAACTGCATAAGCATTACCGCAAGCTGTGCGCGGGTTGCAAGCCCCTTTGGAGCTAATGTATCCTCGCTTACACCGTTTATAAGTCCGATGCCGTTTGCCCATGCAATTGCTTCATATGCCCAATCGCTTATATCGCCCTTGTCGGCAAATTTGTCAAGTTCTGCCGATTTTTCGATATTATAGCCTTTCATTTTTGCGTAACGATAAAGTATTACCGCCACTTGCTCACGGGTGATATTCTCATTCGGCGCAAATTCCGTTTCCGTCATTCCTGCCGCAATTGCCGCATCCGCCGCCCAGCAAACCGCATCATAATACCAGCTGTCCTCGGCAATATCCTTGAATTTGCTTATAAGTTCGGTATTTTCCGCTTTTTCAAGTCGGTAGATAACAGCCATCAGCATAGCTCTTGTCATATTGTCCTCAGGCACAAATTCCGTTTCACTCACACCCTGCATAATTGCATTGTCATATACATATTTTATCGCCTTATACGCCCAATGCTTTAAGACGTCCGTAAAGGATAACTTACTCTCCTGCGTCTCATTTTTCCCCACAGTCGGAAGCTTGTTGTCCTCCTTATCGTTCTTGCTGTCATTCTTTCCCGAAGTTGTGCCCGAACCGCCTGTGCCGCCGCTCCACATACCTTCATAACCGCTTTCCTTTGTATAATCGTCGGTATAAAACCATTTCACTATATCTCCGTCCGAAAGCTTTTTATCAGCATAACTTACATCCGAAATACTTCCGTTTACACGATAGAGCCAGCCCGAATTCGGTCCGTTGTCAAGCTCTCCCAAAGAATTTATTTCCGAAATGTAAACACCGTTTGTTGTATAATCAAGACCCGCATTGTTCAGCATCATCTCGGTAAGATACTTAACTGTTGAATTTTTCGGAATCGATATCGCTTTTTGCGGAATCCATGCCGCATTTGAACGTTTTGAGTCGCTTATCAGCGAAAAGGACACCGTAATCGTCTCGGGGCTTGATGAAGAGCCCGTCGCTTCTCTTTGCACAACGACAGTGTATGCCTTTGAAATTTGTCCGTCCTCCGATGTTATGTTTATGGTAAATTCATTTCTGCCGTAACCTACCGCCACACTGTCGCTCACCTTTGCGTTTTCAAGCGAAATCGGTTCTTCAAGCGCCCCGCCCGAAAGCTGTGCTGTGGCATTTTTATTTGCAAAAACCGGCGCAAAGCGCACAGCCGCAACAGTGCTGTCAACCGAAAATTCCGACACACTGCCGCTACTCGGAGCCTTTTTAACATCACCCGGTGTAAGAGAAAGCGACAGTAAATCCGCATTGCTTTCCTTATTTGGGGTGTTTGTGAAGTTAATAATGTATATCAACGGCTCTTTTATGCCCTCCTGCACAATGATTCTTAGCTTATCTGTTGCCGCAAAAGGTGCGGATTCCGTACCCGATACGACGCGCAAATTTGAAATGTAAATATTTGCATCGGTATTTTCCGCTTGAGCTTCTGCCACGAAGCTCCCCGCGCCCTCTGCATCCGCCGTGTAAGTGTATACATTATCGGAAAGTGTAATTTCGTTTCCGTTCACTTTAAGCGAAGTAAGCGCCCCGCTCTTTCCTACCTCGTTATCCGATGGTTTTGCGCGCAGAACAGCTGAAATTTCCGGCGATTTTTCGCCCATTACGTCGTCCGCCAAAAGTACCGGATTATATATCTTTATGTAACTGATTTCATCAAGCTGTACCGGATTTCCCTGTGAGTCCACAGCCCATGAAATATCAAATCCGTCGCCGTTATATTCCGACTTATGATTTAGTGCATAAGGATTTACCGCAGAATTCTTTTTCTCCGCATTTCGCGCATGGCTGTCCGCATATCCGAACGGATAAAAACCCCAATCAACCATTGTTCCCGCTACAGAAAGGCTCTCTGCCGAATAACTGTCATTTCTTCCCTCTCCGACATTGTAGGTATCGTAATTTGCGGGATTCGGGTAGTACGGTTGTGTGTTGTATGCATTTATCGGCAAGATTCCGTTCTCCTTGCCGACAATGCTCCATTCAACAGGCTTAGCCTCGGTAAATGCCATATCCGGATTTGTATAGGTTACCGTGGTATCTTTACAAGCGTCTGCTGTATAATATTCGCTTCCCGCAAGCTCATACCATACATTTCCGTCCTCCGATACCATAACCGCACCCGGCTCAGCGCCGCTTTCGGAAGTTTCTCCCACTGTGGCATAGCAGTTACCCATAACAATAAAATCGATTCCGTAAGGATTATCCGCACCGTTTTTAATCGGGGTATTGTATTTGTAAACAACACTTCCACCGAAACTTCCGAGTGTTACTATATCTGTCCCCTTTCCCGTCAAGGTTTTTTCAGGAACACGGTACTCATCGCGGTTTACAAATTGTCCCGGTGCCGGAAGGTATGAATACACCTCATCCGGAGAATATGCCGTTTCGTAGCTTTCCACCGCCTCAAGCGTAACGGTGTAGCTGTTTGCGCTATCGGCAGTTCCGTCATTTGCGGTAAATACAAGGCTGTATTCTCCGACATTTTTTGGGGTGAATACATAATTTTCCGCCGCGGAAACCGACGCACCGCCGTTCACCGAAACGCTGTAGGTAATCTTATCGATTTCGTTCGGGTCGCTGAATATATCGGCTAAGTTCACCTTATAGTTGTCGCCCGCCGCAACCACTGCCGTATCTGCGTTTTTCACCGCCACAGGTGCTGTGTTGGTTTTCGGCTTCATCGGCATGGTAACCGTGTATGTACGCTTTTTTGCGTTTTCCTCGGCGGATTCCGCAACCGTTATTGTTAATTTGTTATTTTTTCCCGGCTTTAACGCTCCGGTTGTACTTGTAAGTGTAAAGGATAACGGCGAATCGGCTGATACCGTCGGTCCCGCAGAAGCATCGGAACAGTTCACCGTTACCACACTGCCCTCGGTTTCGGTTGTAGCTTTAACGTTTATGTTAAAAAATACCGAAAGGAAATCATTTTCCGGATATTCAAGAGTATCGATTGTATAGTCGGTTATATCCTTATCAAATGCGGGTTTTAAAACCGGATGATTTCCGTTCGTGTCAATTGTCCATACATCAAGCGCCATAAGTGCGCATTTATCCTCTTTTACATTCGGGTCAGAAACCACCTTTATAATCGGCATTATAAGCGGATTACCGCTTTTTGCATATGCTGTCAGATAATATGTTCCGGCTTCATCCGGAATCTTAAAGTCAGTCTTTCCGCTAAAGTCCGTTGCTCCGCCCACATCGGTAAGCGCGCCAGTTTCAAGACTTACAAAAGCGAGCTGTGCATCCGTAGCCGCGGTGCCCGCAGCATTTGCCGCAAGCGCATTGGGATAAAGATATCCTGCCATTCCGTACGAAATGGATTTTAACGTAAGCTCCTTCTCATCCCCCGGCTTTCCCGCAAGTTCCGTCATCAAAACTCCCTTACAGTTAAACCATGTAAGCATGTCCGACCAATCTTCGGCATAAATAAAGAAATCGACACTGTCACCGTTTTCTATCTTTTGAGTTGCCACAGTCGTTCCGTTATATCCTCCGTAAGGGCTCTCGGTACCGTCATTGGGATATGCTCCGTTTACGGCAAATCCCGAAAATCTATCCTCAATACCGAACGTCATTGTCGCGCCCAAACTTCCCATGGTCAAATAATCTTCCGCCGTGTCCGCGGTAAATGCCTCGCCGTAAATCGTTTTGTGAACGGCAACCAGCGCATCCAACGCAGACACACCGTCAATGCTGTCGGTATATCCGTAATCTTCCGCGGTATCGGAGGATACCGTCATACAAATCTGCGGTGCGCACAAAAACGCACCGTCCGCCTGTGCCGTTATGTTTACCTTAACCGTTTCTGCGCCATCCGCAAAAGCGGCGGACGGTAACATCGAAACCAGCATAACCAGTGAAAGCAGAGCACTTAAAATTTTGCTTTTTTTGTTTGTTTTCATTATAATTCGTCCTTTCCTTGTTTTTGTTTCGGGTATTTTATTTTTACCTCCCGTTTCCGCCGCGGATAAACAAAAAGCCGCAGCAAATTTTAATAAAAAATTTACCACAGCTGAGTTTTTCTGTGATTTTTCACAATTCACACGAAAACAATTCCGCAAACAAGGAAATTTACGGAAAATCCATATGAAAACGCCTCTTCCATGTCCTTTTAGGTCTTACGGGAAAAGCATCAGAGCAGGTCTTGTGACTCGCACCGCACTGATAAAAAATCCACGCATTGTATCCGCCTTCTCAGTTTCCCAATGACCGGCTTTCACCGAATGATACAATACTCACGATGCATACACCGACAGTCCTCGCAGGGGATTCTCACCCCATTCCCTTTTC
>CAYMBZ010000013.1:0-29932 GCA_964388835.1 uncultured Lachnospiraceae bacterium | reverse complement strand
ATGGGACTTGAACCCATACGTCAAAGACACACGCCCCTCAAACGTGCCTGTCTGCCTATTCCAGCACACTCGCAAATTCACAACTATTACAGTATAGCAGAGAAATTGTGTTTTGTCAATACTTTTTTGCAAAAAAGTCAAATTATTTTCTCTTTTTTAAATTGCAACATCAAATAGGACACTTTGAAAAATTTAGTCAGAAGTGCTGTACTTGAAGATTTTTCACGGTAAATTGTTTATCCGAATTTCTACGTAAACAACTTACTCCTTGGAAATTTTATCAAGATTTGACGATTGGCTTCCTACACTCTTTGTCCCACATCATAAAAATATTTAGTAATATTTCTATCTGCGCTCTTTTTCTTTCGTTAAGTGCTTGCTTATTTTTGTGGTATAATATTCTTGTGTCATGGCAGGCTCCGTGGTTTCTGTTTGTTGTACTCCAATTATAACGCTTCTGCTATGACTTTTCTGTGTCATATTTCATTTTACCTTTAATCTTTTTATGTTTTTTCATTTTTAGTCCAGTTCAATCCCAAAATACACCTCGTTTTCTGCATGGGGATATATCATTGCAAAACATTCCCCCGCGCAATCCGACATACTGTATTTAACTCTTTCCGCACTGAATTCATACGCTAAAGCACGAACAGCGAATTCCGCTTCCTCATTCTTCACGCAAAGCTCCTTTACAACAAGCTCTCTGCCCATGCAAAAGCACAGTGCACCGCCAATCTCCTTATTCCCGCGATATACGCGCACAAAATCCGCACGGTACATTTTCCGCGCAAATTCAAGAAAATCCTCGTCCCACTCAATCGGATTGTTAAAATATTTTTTCCGCAGTAAAAAATATTCTTCCGCTCCTATTTTTTCTGTATAGCTGTCAAAACATTTACCGTCACAAATCTTCACACAATTTTTGACAGACATAAATTCCAAAAATCCCCTTCTTTTATAGTATTCAAAAAGACTTTTTTTCGCAGGCACAAGGACCAGAAAATCCACATTGCCTTCCAAAACAAGCTTTTTTGCATATTCAATCAAAGCCGTTGCAACGCCGCGACCCCTATCTTTCCTGTTAGTGGCAACCGCATAGACATATCGTCCTTTCTTTCCGTCAAGGCTTATCGGCAAAAGCGAAAGCATACCGCAAACATCTCCCTGCTCCTCATACACATAAAAATATTTAAGCAAAACGCTTAAATATCCCTCCGCCGCGGTGATTGCATCGCCGAACGCTTCATTCCAAAGTTCGCTCATCTGCCCGAGCATTTCTTCTTTAGCTCTCACTATCATATATCTTATCCCTCGCACTGAATTTTTCGGCAAGCATAACCGGCTTGTAAGACAGTTTTGCTTTTCTGAGTCCCTCATCTCCGGTATCTTCTTCCCTATCCACGAACTCATATTCCGCACAATTTCGACGCACAAATTCCCTATTTATAATCTGATATGACCCGCTTACCGTAGCAAATGCCTTTTCTATATGCACCAAAAAAGTTTTTTCATTTAATGGGTCACCTATGGAAAAAGCGACCACTTCACCTCCCGCTCTTATTAATCCCCCTACCAGCTTAAGCTCACCAAAGTACTTCAGAGCTTTTTTTACGGCAGAAGTTTCCTCCGCAAGACCGTCTCCCGCTTCGATATCCGCAAGTGCGCACCACTTATCGTGCATCGCCGCCACCTCACCGATATTTTCCAAATTGATGTCCTCATAGGACCAATCGGGATTTTCCGTAATGAATCTGTTGATATGATTTCGTTTTGAACTCAGCTTCTTCCCTTTCAGTTCCGCAAGACATTCAGCTTTGTAGACATAGTCCTCCATATCACGCCTTTCGCAAAATTCAAATCTGTCGGGATATCTCAGCTCAAGATACTCGGTCTGCTCTTTTGATAAGCTGTAAAAATTCACACCTTCACTTACAAGATAATCAACCGCGGCATCAATTTTTTCTCCCGCACACGGAAACAGATAGGATTTTTTCCCTCTTCCCGAACGCAGAAAAAGCACATCATCCTCCACGGCAAATTCCATGTTGTACTCATTCTGCCACAAAAATAAAGTTGTAAAGTTGTATTCCAACGACGGACACCCGCTTTTTGCAAACAATCTGTCCAGCTCTTCCTTATCCTCCAAACGTGCTTTTCTGAAATTCAGCATAATATAGTTACCTCTGTCTTGATAATTTTTTAATTGAAACATACGCGGTGCACAGCGCAATTGTCACCGTATATGTCACGGTGGCTCTTACGGCAAATGCCGAAGCATGGGTAAAGTGTGCATACCCGCCCATAAGCCTGTCCGCCTCAAATATAATCAGCGGATGGATTAAGTAGATATAAAAGCTTGCACCGTCAATTCTACGGAATAAGCCAATTTTCATAACCACTTCCCCGAACATTTGAGCCGCCGCCGCGGAAAAAGCAATTGCTAATACCGCATATAAAAAGTGAACCTGCTCGGCAAACATAAGATTCACGCGAGTAAAATGTACGTATGAATAAACCGCCTCAAAAATTGCCGCAATTGCAAATACACATACTATTCCACGTTTTTTGCGAGAAATGTACCTTAAAAATTCATCGTAATGATCGCCGGCAAAGCACCCCGAAACCCAATAAAAAATGTATGTTGTAAACAATCTATCCGAGTATTCAAACCCACCCCCAAAAAGGGAAGCGACAATATTAACCGCCAAAGCTAACACAAGCGCTGTTTTCGGAGGCATGTATCTTATCATTTTTTTCCATACAGGCTTTAAAAGATAAAACTGCAAAATAACTATAACAAAATAGAAGTGCGAAACCAAGTCACCCTTAACCGCGTACCCCGCAAGTGCCTTTATATCGAATTCAAAATACCCACGCCATAGAAAATACACATAAAACAAACATACAGTAAATATGTACGGTAACAGAATTTTCCGCACACGTGAAATTATGTATCGTATAAAATCACTTTTTTCTCCCTTGCCCAGAAACATCTTGAGACCGCTCAAAAAAATAAATCCCTGTACCACAAATGCCGACAAGCGCCACGGCAGAAAAAATACCGCATATGCCGCACTTTGCCGGTCTGTTCCGGACACCGGCGCGGACAAAACATGGATTAAAATTACAATTAAGCAAAAGGCTGTATTCATAAAAGAAAGTTCATTTTTTCTCTTCATAATCTTCTCCGCAACATTTTTCTTATATAATACCACAAAACCGCACCAAAAGTCAAATTTCCGCATACTTTTCTTCCGCCTTAAAAATCCAAAAGCGGCGGTATCGATTATGTGTCCGCCGCTTTTTTCTATCTTATCATGTCCATTGCAGTATCTATTATATTTCCGATACTGCGGAACATCCCCTCGGTTTTTCGGCGCATTTTGTTGCGCTGTCTGTCCGATACCGGGTCAACAATCATGGTTGCACACGCTCCGAGAAGCATCCCCGCCGCCATTCCTTTTATAAATCCTTGAGAACTCATAATATCTTCACTCCTCTCCCGAAAATAGTATGTGCAAAGCAATTGATTTTAATAACAACAATCTGCATAAAAAAAATATTAAATTTTGTGTCGATTAATATCTTGACTATAGGAAGGATATGTTATACAATAAGCGTATATTGTATTGAGGTGATAAAAATGGCTGATATAATACCTTTTCAAGGTTATATGTTCAATAAAGATAAGACGGACGATTTGGGAAATGTAATGTCGCCTCCTTACGGCTCTGTTTCTGCAGAGGAGCAGCAGGAATATTACGAGCGGCATAAATATAACTCAATTCGTTTAACAAACGGCAAAAAATATGATACCGACTCAGATGATGACAACGTATTTACGCGCGCCAACCGATATCTCACCGATTGGCTTAATGATAATGTTTTGGTTCGCGATTCCGAGCCGGCAGTTTATTTGTATGAGCAGGAAGTTGAATTTAACAACACTACCTATTCAAATAAGGGTTTTGTTGCCCTTTTGGAGCTGGAAGATTTCGGAACAAATGTCCTTCCCTGTGAGGATACGGCTTCGGTGAACAAAGCTGACCGCTACAAGCTTCTGGCAGCCACAAAGGCGAATCTCAACATGATCAGCTGTATATATATCGAAAGCGAAAAGTATATTTCGCGTCTGATGACCGAAATCACAGATACACCGGCGGATATCTCCTTTGTTATCCCCGGCGGCACAAAGGAGCGTCTGTGGCGGATTACCGATAAGGAAAAGATTGATTTCATCCAAAATGCCTTAAAGCCGCATACACTTTACATTACCGACGGTCAGAACCGATATGAAACTTCTCTCAAATATCGCGCGCACTGTATGGAAAACAACCCGTCGCATACCGGCAAAGAGCCGTATAACTACATAATGACGTTACTCACAAATGCTTATGATGACGGACTTATCCATCTGCCATATCACAGAATGATACGCTTTAAAAAAGAATTTAACGAATCATTTTTTATTGCGGCATGCCAGGATAACTTTAAGGTAGAAAAAATTATTGTAGATACCGACACATCCGACTTTGTTGACACAATAAAAAAGCAAATCGTTACAATGCGCTCGGAAAACAAGATTGCCCTTTACTGCGGCAATGACTATTTTTATCGTCTCACTCTTAAAGACGGTGTGGATTTAAGGCAGTTCTACCCCGAAAAAAGCGATGCTTATCGGTCTCTTGATGTAACTGTACTTAACAAGCTCATCCTTGAAGATATTTTCGGCATTTATGAAGAAAATTATCCGGAACGTGTAAGCTACACCAAAAGCGTAACCGAGGGAATAAAAAATGTTAAAAGTAAGGAATTCGGCTGTTTGCTTGCTGTAAATCCCGCAAAAACCGAGCAGATACGTGCCGTTGCACTTTCCGGAGATAAAATGCCTCCCCACTCGATATGTGTGTTCCCAAAACCCCCAACAGGAATTTTGTTTAACATGCTTTAAAATTTTAACAGTGGGCAAAAGCTAAATCTCCCCATTAAGACTTTACGAATTATATATAATTGTCATATCAACATTGATATGACAATCATACCAAAAACACTTGTAGTAAAGTGCCCCAAAATCGTTAGATTTCTTATCTGACTTTTGGTGGTCACATTAATCATCAATCGTTTTTTTGCGCATAGAAATATCTATTTACTGGTGGCAAGTGAAACATGAACGGCTGTCAGATAAATAAAAATTGCACTTGTAGGTAGTCGGTAGGTTATAACCACAAGTCAAAAAAGAGTGCAGTTCAAATGTGACAGCGCTCTTTTTTGTATGATAAATAAATTGTAGATGCAAATCTCTCGGCTGTCCGTTTGTGCGTTTTATATCTGTACTTTTGAGCGACCAAAAGTGCGAAAAGTCGCAAAGGGGCACCCTTTGAAACCCGTGGTTTTGCGGCGTCAGACAAGTCGCCTTATATGTGCAAGCCGAGGGGAGATATGTGCGAATTTTTTTCAAAGAGGTTACAGGTCTGAAAGAACAAAGAGGTGTAGAAAGCAAAATGTTTTGATTATGTTGAAAAAATTCAGTAGCGCAGGAAGATACAAAGTTTAGTCATAACCACCGTAGAGAGACTATCCCAAATTTTGTGTAATGTAGGTTTACAATTTTCATACGCTTAATTCCTCAGTATCATTGACAATTTTATATAAAAGTGCTATAAGAGGACTTGCGAAGGGCTACCCTGTCGCCCGCTCTGCCTTTTAGCATTACTTGCTATTTGGTTTAGCTTTGTTCGATTTCGGCTTTTTCAATATGATTGTAACTTTGACATTTTGGACGGTGTCGTTACTTTCAACCGCTTTTGCCAAATTCTGCAAGGCTTTTGTTATGTTCTGCATTGTTGGTTTCTCCTTTCCATAACTTATGTATATATCATGCCATGGGCATACGCCTGTGGCAATAGTTTGAAGATAAAAAAGGCAAATTTATACATAATAACCGTATATACCGAAAGTACAGAGAAATTAGGATTATATCTTCCGCAAATTTGATAAATTGTTCAACAAAATTCAACAAACTTCCATATTTCATGTCAAAAAAACATTGACATTTTTCTGTTTTATGATATACTATAATAAGTATAGTTTTAATAAGAAAAGCGATGAACGGAAACACAGTAGTTTTATCCTTGACCTTTAAGAGAGCCGGCGGTTGCTGCAAGTCGGCAGGAGGGGTAAAATGAATTACACTTCCGCGAGCTGTGCGCACAAAACCCGCACCGGGCGCACCCGTTACAGTGCCGGATGCTTTTTGCACCCGATGAGGTTTGCTCCGCAAGGTGCAGACAAAATGAGGTGGTACCGCGAATTTTCGTCCTCTGTATTTTTTACAGAGGGCTTTTTTGTATACTGCCACAAAATGGCTGAAAAGGAGAATTAAAATGCCGATTACCGAAATTCTAAAAAAAAATTCGGATTTCTACCCAAACGATGTCGCTTTGGTTGAAATCAATCCGAATCAGGAGGAACACGTTCACACCACCTGGCGCGAATATTCTCTGATAGAAGCGCGCCCCGATTCGGATTACAGACAGGAAATAACATGGAGCGAGTTCAATCGTAAAGCAAATTGCTTTGCAAACCTTCTTTTATCCCGCGGAATAAAAAAAGGGGACAAAGTTGCAATTTTGCTTATGAACTGTCTCGAATGGCTTCCGATTTATTTCGGGATTTTAAAAACGGGAGCACTTGCAGTACCGCTCAACTATCGCTACACAGCGGATGAAATCAAGTATTGTCTTGACCTTTCCGATTCCGATGCTATCATATTCGGTCCGGAATTCACCGGACGTATTGAAGCAATTTACAATCGTATTCCGCGTGTTAAAATGTGGTTTTACGTCGGCGGTGATTGTCCAACTTTTGCGGAAAGCTATGACAAACTTGTAACCTACTGTTCACCGCTTTCACCGGAGATAAAGCTTGCGGACAGTGATGAAGCCGCAATATATTTTTCATCCGGAACAACCGGCTTCCCGAAAGCAATTATACATAACCACGAAAGTCTTATGCATGCGGCGATGACCGAACAAAACCATCACGGTCAAACCAAAGATGATGTATTTTTGTGTATTCCACCCCTTTACCATACCGGTGCTAAAATGCACTGGTTCGGAAGCTTTTTGGTCGGTGGCAAAGCAGTGCTGTTAAAAGGAATTAAACCGGAATGGATTTTAAAGGCTGTTTCCGACGAACATTGTACCATTGTCTGGCTTCTCGTGCCGTGGGCACAGGATATTCTTGATGCCATAGACAGCGGAAGAATTAATTTGTCCGACTATAATCTGTCACAATGGCGTCTTATGCACATAGGCGCTCAGCCGGTTCCGCCGAGCCTTATAAACCGTTGGAAAAAGGTATTTCCGAATCATAAATACGATACAAACTACGGTCTTTCAGAATCAATAGGACCGGGATGTGTTCACCTCGGCGTGGATAACATCCACAAAGTCGGTGCAATCGGTAAAGCCGGATACGGCTGGGAAGTTAAGATTGTCGATGAACATAGAAATACCGTAAAACAAGGCGAAGTCGGTGAGCTTGCTGTAAAGGGTCCCGGTGTGATGAATTGCTATTACAAGGATGAAAAATCAACCTCCGAAGTGTTGTCGAACGGCTGGTTATTCACCGGGGATATGGCACAAGAAGACAGCGACGGCTTTATATTCCTTGTGGACCGCAAAAAAGACGTTATTATCTCGGGCGGAGAAAATTTGTATCCCGTTCAAATTGAGGATTTTCTGCGCAAAAACGACAAAATCAAGGATGTTGCCGTTATAGGTATTCCCGATACCCGGCTGGGAGAAATCGCCGCCGCGGTTATTGAAGTAAAACCCGATATGACCATAACGGAAGAAGAAGTTGAAAGTTTCTGCCTCGACCTCCCGCGTTACAAGCGCCCGAGGAAAATTATATTTGCCGAGGTTCCGCGCAACCCTACCGGCAAAATCGAAAAGCCGAAGCTCCGCGAAATTTACGGTGCGAAATCGGTTGTTGCGCATGAAAACGAAATAGAACAATAATACATATACAGAAAGGAAATCATTATGAAAGAATTATTACTGGGCAACGCTGCCGTTGCCCGCGGCGCTTACGAAGCCGGTGTACGCGTGGTTGCTTCCTACCCCGGCACACCGAGTACCGAAATTACCGAAAATATTGTTAAATACGATGAGATTTACGCCGAATGGTCACCAAATGAAAAGGTTGCCGCGGAGGTTGCTATCGGAGCCTCAATCGGCGGTGCCAGAAGCATGTCTTGCATGAAGCACGTAGGACTTAACGTAATGGCTGACCCTGTTTTTACTGTCAGCTATACCGGCGTAAACGGCGGTCTTGTTTTCTGTGTTGCGGATGACCCGGGCATGCATTCCTCTCAAAATGAACAAGATTCGCGCCATTATGCAAAGGCATCCAAAATCGCCATGCTCGAACCCTCCGATTCGCAGGAATGTAAAGAATTTACACGTCTTGCCTTTGAGCTTTCGGAGGAATATGACACACCCGTTTTCATACGTCTTTCGACACGTGTTTCACACTCACAAAGTCTTGTGGATATTGGAGAGCGCAAAAATATCGAACTTAAGGATTACGAAAAAAATATCGGAAAATATGTTATGATGCCGGCAAATGCGGTTAAGCGACACGTTGTGGTTGAGGACAGAATTGAAAAGCTCAAAGCTTTTTCTGAAAACTGCGGTTTCAACACTGTCGAAATGAATGACACAAAAATAGGCGTTATCTCCTCCGGCATAGCATATATGTATGCAAAAGAAGCGCTCGGCAAAAACGCAAGCTACTTAAAACTCGGAATGGTATATCCTCTTCCGGAAAAGATTATTCTTGATTTTGCATCAAAAGTAGATAAACTCTATGTTATCGAAGAGCTTGACCCAATAATCGAAGAACATTGCAAGGCTCTCGGCGTTGAGGTTATCGGCAAAGATGTATTCACTCTTTTGGGTGAATACACACCTACAATGATTAGAAGTGCTGTTTTGGGAATAAACGCCGCAGAACATATCGAAATAGAAGAAGCTATCCCCGCACGTCCGCCGGTTCTTTGCCCGGGTTGTCCGCACAGAGGTGTTTTTTATGTCCTTAAAAAGCTCGGTCTTGTTGTCTCCGGCGATATCGGATGTTACACTCTCGGTGCGGTTGCTCCGCTGGCAAGCGTTGACACCACAATATGTATGGGTGCATCCGTTTCCGCGGCTTTGGGTATGGCAAAAGCAAGAGGCGCAGAGTTTAACAAAAAACTTGTTTCCGTTATCGGAGACTCAACCTTTATGCACTCAGGTATCACCGGTCTTGTGGATATAGTTTACAACAAAGGAAACAATACCGTCATTATTCTTGACAACTCCATAACCGGCATGACAGGACATCAGGACAATCCCACAACCGGCTATACGATTCGCGGTGAGGAAACAAAGCAGGTAAATCTCTTAACGCTCTGCAAGGCTGTAGGAATTGAACATGTACGAGTTGCGGATCCTTTTGACGTGAAAAATTTTGAAGCTGTAGTTAAGGAAGAAACCGAGCGTGAGGAGCCGTCCGTTATTATCGCACAGCGTCCGTGCGCACTACTCAAATCGGTTAAATATACCGGTCACTGCAAAGTTACCGAAAAATGTAAAAAATGCAAAATGTGCATGAAGCTCGGTTGTCCCGCTATTTCGGAAACTGCCGACGGAAGTATCAACATAGACTTAACCCAGTGTAACGGATGCGGCTTGTGTACCAATGTATGTCCGTTTGATGCAATTGTAAAGGAGGATTAACAATGACCAAAAATATTATGATAGTTGGAGTTGGCGGTCAGGGAACTCTCCTTGCCAGCCGAATTTTAGGAAATACCGTTATAAACGAAGGCTTCGACGTTAAGGTTTCGGAAGTTCACGGAATGAGTCAGCGCGGCGGAAGCGTTGTTACATATGTCAAGTACGGAGATGAAGTTTATTCTCCGATTATCGACCGCGGTGAGGCAGATATTATTTTGGCATTTGAGATGCTTGAAGCATATCGCGCAATGCCCTACCTCAAAAAGGGCGGCAAAATGATTGTAAACACTCAGGAAATTGACCCAATGCCTGTTATAACAGGTGCAACAGAGTATCCAAAGTGCATAGACAAAAAGCTCAGCGATAATCTTGATGCGGTGTTGGTTGATGCACTGTCCCTTGCCGAAGAAGCCGGAAACTTCAAGGCGGTTAACGTTGTGCTGATAGGCGTAATGGCAAAGAGCACCGATATACCTTATGAAAAATGGATTGAAACGATTAAAACAACCGTTCCACCGAAATTCCTTGACGTAAACTTAAAAGCATTTGAGCTTGGATATAACCTTTAAGGAGGGCAAAAACATGGCAATGTGGCAAAAAGAAATCGAAACAATGCCGCGTGAGGAGCTGAAAAAACTTCAGAGCGAGCGCCTTGTACGGCAGGTGGAAAGAATGTATGAAAACGTCGAGCTTTTCAGACAGCGCATGGATGAGAAGGGCTTAAAGCCGTCCGACATTAAATCTGTTGACGACCTTTCCAAACTTCCGTTTTCATACAAGCAGGACTTAAGAGATTGGTACCCCTACGGATTATTTGCGGTACCTATGCAAGATATTGTCCGCGTGCACGCCTCAAGCGGCACCACCGGCAAAAAAATTGTTGTTGGATACACCGAAAATGACATTAAAAACTGGAACGATTGCGTTGCACGAATGATGACGGCAATCGGTCTCGTAAAGGACGATTTTGTTCAGGTATCTTACGGCTACGGACTTTTCACCGGTGGTCTCGGTGCTCATGGCGGTGCTACCGAAATCGGCGCTACCGTTATTCCGATTTCTTCCGGAAATACGCACAATCAAATCCAGACCATGGTCGATTTTGGTTCAACCGCGCTTTGCTGTACACCGTCCTACGCGCTTTATCTCGGCGAAGCCGCGGAAGAACTCGGTGTTACAAAAGACCTTAAGCTCAAAGCGGGAATTTTCGGTGCAGAGCCCTGGACCGAGGATATGCGCCATGCAATAGAAGCAAAGCTTCATCTTAAAGCATATGACATCTACGGTCTTTCGGAAATCATGGGACCCGGTGTTGCATGCGAATGTGAGTATCAATCCGGCATGCATGTTTGGGAGGACATGTTTATCCCCGAAATTATCGACCCCGAAACCGAAGAGGTTCTGCCCTACGGTGAACGCGGTGAGCTTGTTTTCACCACAATAACAAAAGAGGGTTTCCCACTTATCCGTTACAGAACTCGTGATATCTGCCGTCTCATTGCAGAACCCTGCAAATGCGGAAGAACACATATCCGTATGGAAAAGCCTTGCGGAAGAAGCGATGATATGCTTATAATCCGCGGCGTAAACGTATTCCCGTCACAGATTGAAGAGGTTCTTATGAGTATCGGCGGAGACATCACACCTAATTATCAAATCGTTGTGGGTAGAGAAAACAACACTGATACCTTTGATGTAAACGTTGAGATGAGCGAACAACTTTTTGCGGATGACGTTAAGTCCATTGAGGGGCTTGAAAGAAAAATCACGCAGAAACTCCGTGATGTTCTCGGAATCGGCGCAAAGGTGCATCTTGTCAACCCGAAATCAATTCAGCGCAGTGAAGGCAAAGCCAAGCGCGTTATAGATAACAGAAGCTTATAGAAGGAGTGATTTTATGCTTATTAAACAGCTTTCGGTCTTTACGGAGAATAAACCAGGCAGTCTTGCCCCGATAATCGATGTTCTCGGAAAAAACAGTATCGACATAAGCGCACTGTCTCTTGCGGACACGTCGGAATATGGCATACTTCGCCTTATTGTAAATAATACCGACCTTGCGGTTGATGCATTGCGACACGAAGGATTTATCGTAAAGGTAACGGATGTTCTCGCCGTCGCCATGGACGACACTCCGGGAGGACTTTCAAAGATACTGGAAATATTTGTAAAGAACAGTATCAATCTTGATTACATGTACGCTTTTGTCGGTTCGGTAACCAGCAAAGCTCTCATGGTTGTTAAGGTTTCCGATCCGGTTTCCGCCGCCACCGCCTTAGAAAGCGAGGGAATCAGTACCGTGGAAGCAAAGAATATCTACAGAATATGATACGCACCGCACCATACATAGAACGTGTTTAAAAAAGATATTATATTCTCTAAGAAACGGCTGTAAAAATTGGTTTTTACAGCCGTTTCTTCATCTTTGTATTCAAGTTTCATCCTATCAGCTTTCCGAAACCTGCTTCCCCCACGCATGCTTGACCCGCCTCTGTCAGTATGAATTCTGCCATTTTTCTTGTAGGCGAATTCTCCGGAGTATCCTTTCTTAAAACAATATACGTATTGTTTGACAGTGGATATTCACCGCTTGCAATGTTTTCATCCGTCGGCATTACACCGTCAATTTCAAGAAGCTTCAAATATTTATTTGTATCATAGAACAAATCCATATTTTGGAAATAGTAATAGATACTGTAGCCCAGCCCGTAGCCTGTCGGGTCATCTGTCTTTGCCCCCATAACGTCGGTAAGCACATTTGACATTGTATATGATGTCTCTTTTTGAACCTCGGGGTGAATTTCTCTTCCCTTTAAAAAGTGCTTTTCCATCTGCGCATGGCTTCCGCTGTCATTATTTCTGCAATACGGATATAAAAGCGCATCGCTTCCCCCAACTTCAGCCCAATTATCATAACTGTCATTTACATAAATATTCGTTATCTGTTCCTGTGTAAGCCCCTTTATCGGATTTTCCGCATTTGTGAAAAATATCATTGCATCATACGCAATCGGAATAAGCTCCAGCTCCACACCCTTGCTTTCGGCAAGCTCGGTTATGTCACTTGCCGGATAAACCGAAGCAAACAGCATATCAACCTCGCCGTTTATCAGGCGCTCATAGGATGAATGGCTTTTTGAATGTTTTCGCGGAAACTGCTGATGATTAAGTCCGTTTGAAAACAGGTTTTGATACACCGCTATAGTAAACGGATGTGTTGATGTTGAACCGTCAATCACAGGCATTTCCTTGTCAAATCCGTATATTGTGGCAAGCTCCGAGGGATAATTTTGGCAAATCCTCTCAACGCTGTACAAAAGATTTGCTGCTCCCTGTCTGGTCTGCTCCTTTTGGGGATTCAAAAACATAGTCGGATTTTCCCAATCAGTCTCATCTTCTTTGTAGTCGTAAGATACAGCCGCGCCCAAAAGCTTATACGCCGACTTAGCCCACTCCGACACCTCATTTTCATCCTCTATTTTGTAGTCCCCAGCCGCTGGACACCCCAGTCCCGCATATTTAATCGCATTTGCCGTCATGCACACAAATTCCTCGCGTGTTATATTTCTTTTTGGCGCAAAGTTTTTTTCAGAATCGCCCTTTGCAATCCCGCATTTATATGCAGACATTACGGCGCTGTAAAACCAATCCTCTTTTGAAACATCTTCAAAATCCGCTATTTGGTATGCTTCGGGATCGTTTTCCAATCCGATAAATCGCATAATCATGGCAACCGCCTCGGCTCTGGTTATATTTCGCATGGGCTCTGCCTCACCCTTTTCATTTCCTACCATAACACCTGTCCGCGAAAGCCAAGAGATGTCAAAACAATCTTCTTCTCCCGCTCCGGCAAAGGAAACAGATTTCGGTACACACGCCTCTATCCCCCTATTTTTATTCCTTTCGGGAACGGTTGCCCAAACATACCCGTCATAATATTCCGATAAGCTTATGCACTCTTTTGTATCTGTATATCGTGCTGCCGTCCGCCAACTGTCCCTTTCTTCAATCGTTTCCGGGAACGGAATTTTAATCGTCACGAACCCGTTTTCTTCACTCTTCGCATAAGCGCCCGTCACAACCGAGGTTACCGCACAAACTGCCAACATTGCCGATATCATTTTTAGCGCATACCGCCTTTTTTTCATAAATTCCACTCCTTTTATAAATTTTCTTTCTCGCTCACTGTCATCATCTGCCTTTAAACTATCATACCTGCCGTTATATGTCAATACCTGAAACATTTTCTTCATACTCTTTTAAGCTCCGCGTAAACAAAAAAGCCGCCGACTTATGCACAATTCATAAATTCGGGCAGCTTTAACGCTTTTTTTATTCTTCTGCGAACATTTCTTTTCCCACTCCGCACAAGGGGCAGGCAAAATCTTCCGGCAGTTCCTCAACCTTAGTCCCCGGAGCAATTCCCATTTCAGGCGCTCCCGCTTCCTCGTCATAAATCCATCCGCAAGCGTTGCATACATATTTTTTCATATTAACACCTCCGTTCACACTTATCTTTACCAAAATTCTAAAAATAATTACTTTGAGCAAAGTTCCTCTGCCAGCGCATCAAGCTCTGCCATATTATTTTCGGTCGGTGCCGACAAAATTTTAACCGCGGCTTCGGTGTAAGTGATGTTTTTACATTTTTCCAGCATACCCCTCATCACATTCGCCGCTGTAGGCGCCCAGCTTCCGTTTTCTATGAGCGCTACCGTTTTATTTTGGAAATTACGTTCGGTTAAATGTTCTATGAATTCGCGCATAAACGGGAAAATATCCGCATTATAAGTCGTTGTTGCAAGAACGATTTTCCCGTATCTGAACGCATCTTCGACCGCCTCTGCCATATCGCACCGCGCAAGGTCATTTACCGCCACCTTTGCACATCCCTTTTCGGTCAGTTTATCGGCAAGTGCAAGCGCCGCCTTTTTGGTGTTTCCGTAAACCGATGTATAGGCAATAACAACGCCGTCGCTCTCTATACGATAGCCTGACCACGTATCGTAAAGATTTATATAATATTCCAAATTTTCGGAAAGTACGGGACCATGAAGCGGACAGATAATTTTTATATCCAAAGCCGCTGCTTTTTTAAGCAAGTTCTGCACCTGCATGCCGTATTTTCCCACAATACCTATATAATAACGTCTTGCCTCGCACGCCCAATCCTCTTGTATATCAAGAGCACCGAACTTACCGAAGCCGTCTGCCGAGAATAAAATTTTGTCACATGCATCATATGTAACCATTACCTCCGGCCAGTGCACCATCGGCGCCGCAATAAATTTCAACTCATGCTTACCCAAAGAAAGTGTGTCTCCCTCATTAATCACAACCTGTTTATCGGCAAAATCATCACCGAAAAAGTTCTTCATCATTACAAAAGCCTTTGCCGAAGAAACAATTTTCGCCTCCGGATATACCTTTATAAAGCTTACAATGTTTGCCGAATGGTCCGGCTCCATATGTTGAACAACCAAATAATCGGGATTTCTTCCGTCGGTAGCCTTTTTGATATTTTCCAGCCATTCCTTTTCAAAACGCGCATCCACCGAATCCATAATCGCTATTTTTTCATCAATTACAGCGTATGAATTGTATGCCATACCGTTAGGTACATCATATTGTCCCTCAAACAAGTCTATATCGTGATCGTTAACTCCGATATATTTTACATCATTTGTAATATTCATATTTCAACCCTCCAAAATAATTTACATTATATATGTGCGGTAATACACTTTTTACATACATATTTAATGGAAGCCTCGGCTTTAATTTACACCTATAGGCAACTCATTATTTTAATCTTTACCTATGAACATTATACCACGCATTTTTAAAAATTGCAATGCAAAATCCCAAACGCACTCAAAAAATTACGCTCTGTTTTCAAGCACTTTTGCCCGCTCCATTGCGGAGGATATATCGGCGCAGAAGTTTTCTTCACCGATTGCATCATACAATCCGGATTTCTTCATTGCCCTAATCGGCTGTTGGTTCACATGCGACATAATTACGGTAACACCGTTTTCTCTGCACTTTTCCGTCAAAGCACCGATTCCGCGCAACGCATCGGTATCCAGCGACATAACCGACCTCATTCTGAGTATTATGCAAGAAATTCCGTCCTTCATCTTAATATCCTCGATTTGACCCGCTACCGCGAAAAACATCGGGCCGTTGAACTCATAAACACTGACATACGCCGGCACATCCATCAGCGGATTATTGTTGTCATCATACTCGGCATATTTCCAGCCTCTTATTTCGAATTCCTCGCTCATACGCTTCATAAAAAGTATACAAGCGGCAACTACTCCAAATTCAATCGCAACAACAAGGTCAAACACAACCGTTAAAACAAAGGTTGATATAAGCACTATAATGTCGCTTTTTGGCGATGTTTTTATAAGCTCGGAAAAAGTTTTTATACCGCACATATTATACGCAACATTGATTAAAATTGCGGCAATGGCAGGCATTGGTATGTACGCCGCATACTTCATTAAAGCCGCAAGAACCGCAAAGAGCACTGCTGAATGAACTATCCCCGCAATCGGCGTTCTGCCTCCATTTTTAATGTTTGCGGCTGTTCTTGCAATAGCCCCGGTTGCCGGTATTCCTCCGAACAGTGCAGAGCCGATATTTGCGGCACCCTGCGCTATAAGCTCGGTATTCGGTCTGTGCTTTTTGTTAATCATTCCGTCCGCAACAACGCATGAAAGCAGTGATTCTATCCCCGCAAGCACTGCGATTGTAACCGCATCCGGCAGAACCTCCGCCAGCATAGGTAACGAAAACTGCGGAATCGAAATGTGCATAAGCCCGCTTTTTACATCATATAAATCTCCGATTGTGTTAACACTTAATCCGAGACCTTTAACCATAGCGGTTCCGACAAGTACCGCAATAAGTGATGCCGGTATTTTCGAAAAGAATTTCGGCAATACAAATAATATCACAAGGCACACCGCACCGACAAGTACTGCCTCAAAATTTACGGTTGCGATATTTTTGAAAAACGCCGAAAGTTTTTCAAGCGTTTCAATGGGAACTTCTCCATGCATATATGTGACTCCCGCAAAATCCTTGAGCTGACCTACCACAAGCGTAACCGCAATACCCGCGGTAAAGCCCGTGGTTATCGAGAACGGAATAAATTTAATCAAATTCCCCAGTTTGAATATTCCCATAATCACCAAAATTATTCCGGCAAGAACCGTAGCAAGCGCCAACCCCTCAAGCCCCTTATCCGCCACAATTCCGGCAACTATCGTTGCAAATGCCGCGGTCGGTCCCGCTATCTGCACACTGCTTCCACCGAGCAATGACGTTATAAATCCTGCCGCAACTGCTGTGTAAATTCCAGCCTCAGGCGCCACTCCAGAAGCAATCGCCAATGCAATTGACAAGGGCAGTGCGATTATCGCTACTATTATTCCCGAAATCACATCCCTTGACAATTGCTTCGCGCTGTAATTTTTTAAATCTGTAAAAATCATCGGCACAAAATTTTTCATTTTCTTCCCCTTTGTAAATCTGTTTATTTGCGGTGCACGCACCAGTATATGATTTTACCACAAAAAACCACAATTTTCAAGAGGCGGCGGCAAATACTCAAATATTTTATGATTAATCTTTAAAAAATGCTCCCGTTCTTCTCCCCGCTTTTACAGAAACCCACAAATATCCGATGCGAGCTTTTCCTCCGAGTCAATAAGCCGTTTCGCAATATCCTTTGATTTTTCATCCGCCGCTTCATATTTGTTAAGGTATTTATTCAGCGACTTCACTCCCATATTGCACCCATCCGTTATCAAATCGGCAATCGTCTCGTCCGATTCATCCATACCGAGCTTCATGTTTGTTTTCATCCAAGACATCCCCTTTGCTATCGGATTCGGTTCCTTTCCGTCATCCTCATAGCTTTTGAGCAAACTCCGAATTTCACTTTTGAGTTTATCATGCTCATCGCGGCACACAGAAAGAATCTTTTTAAATTTTTCATTCTTTGTGTATTCCGTCACGTCATCTATTGCAGACATTCCCATTTTAACTCCCGCATCGCACTCACGTAAAAGCCGTATCGTATCTTGTTCTATCATACCCGTCCTCCTTTTTTATAATATCTACAGTATTACCCTTTTTACGTTATTTATCCCCTAGAAAAAGGAGCCGTAAAATTACAGCTCCCTCTTGTTAAACTATTCTGTTTCGTTTTTCGCCCGCACAAAACGCTTCAATGTTCTTTTTGATTTCCGCAAGACATCTCTCCCGCGCTTCATATGCGCCCCATGCAATGTGCGGTGTAAGAATGACATTATCCTTGTCCTTTATTTTGTTGTAGCAATGCTCTGCTCCGAAAGGCTCTTTTGCGTATACATCCACACCCAATCCCGCAATTTTTTCATTCAAAACAGCATCGCAAAGCGCTTCCTCATCGGTAACAGCCCCTCGCGCGACATTAATAAATATCGTATTTTTCTTCATTTTTTCTATTTCCTTGCGTGAAATAATTCCCCTTGTCTCATCCGTCAAAGGCAGATGTACCGAGATTATATCCGAATTTTCCATAATTTCCGAAAGCTCGGTGCAGTTATAGTTTTCATCAGTTGTACGCTTAAAGGCAAGCACGCGGCATCCGAGAGCCGAAGCCACTCTTGCAACTTGTTTTCCTATATCTCCGAGACCTACAATTCCCCAAGTTTTTCCGTACACTTCATGGTAAACCGGCGTAAGCCTGTTCGCTACACCGCTTTTTGTGTACTCTCCGCTTCGTACAAAATCATTGTATTCCCTCTGATGCATAACCAAAGACAGCGCCATCGATACCGTCAGCTGTGCCACCGATTGCGTTGAATATCCTTTTACGTTGCAAACGGCTATTCCCCTTTTTTTACAATATTCCGTATCGATATTATCGTATCCCGTCGCCGCGACACATATCAGCTTCAGCCTGTCCGCATTTTTCAAATTAGACTCATTCAGTTTAACCTTATTTACTATTATAACCTCGGCATCCTCCACACGCCTTGCCACATCTTCTGCGTTTGTTGTTTCGAAAATTTCCGTATCAGCGCCGAAGATATTCAAATTAACATCATCTCCGAGCGTTTTTGCGTCCGGCATTACAATTTTCATAATTAATCCCCTTTATGCATTATTTTGCCGAAAATGCCGCTCCGATTATACCCGCATCTCCGAAAAGCGAAGCAATTTCTATCTCTGTCTTTTTCATGTATCGGTTATAATCATTTTTTCTTACATATTCGGTTACCGGCTTCAAAAGGTAATCACCCTCTTTTGAAATACTTCCGCCGATGACAATTTTTTCCGGTTGGAAAATATTCACCATATCGGTAATTCCCTCAGCCACATATTCAAAATACTTATTTACAACCGCCTGTGCCGTCGCATCTCCCTTTTTAGCCGCATCAAACGCCGTTCTGCCGCTCACCTTTCCCTCTTGCTCAGCATAAAAATGCATTAAACTTTCGGGATTTTTCTCCATGGCCGCCTTTGTTTGTTTGATAAGCGCGGTGACCGAAGCATATGCTTCCCAACATCCGTGTCTGCCGCAGCTGCACTGCTCACCGCTGATTTCGATAACCGTATGACCCAGCTCCGCTCCGACACCGTTAAATCCTCGGAAAATTTTTCCGTCAATTACAACTCCGCCGCCGACACCTGTTCCGAGCGTGATAAACACAAAGCTTTTTGCGCCGTTTCCGTTTATGGCATATTCTCCCAAAGCCGCCGCGTTGGCATCATTTTCAACATTCACCGGTATGTCCAGATATTTTCTGAATTCATCAGCTATTGCGGCATCGGTAAAATTCAAATTATTGTTATATGCGCAAACTCCATTTTCATTATCGATAGAGCCCGGACAACCGATTCCCGCCGCAACTATATCCTCCGTCTTTATGCCGGCTTTTTCTGCGGCTTTCTTTGAAAGCTCTGCCATATCTCTGACAATTTCCCGCCAATCACGTTCAGCCATTGTAGGCGCGGAAACATCTGCCAAAATCTTTCCGTTTTCGTCCACGACACCTACCGCAATATTTGTTCCTCCCAAGTCTATTCCTATGTAATACATATTTTCCTCCTATACTCTCGAAATTATAATCTCCATATTCCCCTCAAAATCCAGCAACGCATCCTGTGCCGGAACGAACAAGCTGTCTCCCTTTTTAAGGTCAAACGAATTTCCGCATACAGCAAGATTTCCGCTTCCGCTTACAACCGTTATGCTCACAAAGGAGGTTGTATCCGCCATATCCGAAGCTTTTCCCGAAACATCAAGCTTTTTCACATTAAAATACTTGCATTCCGCCAAAACTCCGTCCTTTCGCTCGTTTTGGGTGCTTTGTGCCTTTTCCGTATTTGTCACGGCTATTGCCCTATCGATATGAAGCTCGCGCGCATTTCCGTTTTTTTCACGCTTACTTTGTTTAACACTTCAAGGATAGTGTTACTTTCAATCCGCGCTTTAATCTCATCTTTGGTTATATCCCTATTAAATCCGTAGTAAAGATACGCACCCTCCTCCGCTTCAAGAACGTACCACATTTCCGTCTTGCCGTGCTCTCCCTCAACTTCAAGGGCATATTCATCGTTCGGATGAACCTGTATCGAAAGATTGTTTTTTGCATCAATAAACTTTATCAAAAGCGGGAAATAATCAAATTTCTCGGCATTTATTCCAAGCACGTCCTTACCTACAGCCTCTATATATTCTGACAGTGTTTTCCCGTCAAACTCACCGCCGTAAACCGTGCTTTGTCCGTCCTTGTGGCATGAAAAATATCCATATCTGTTTTTTATTGTAATTCTCCTTAAGGCGGGTTCCGCCCCAGAGATAATCTTTAAATGCCGGCACAAGCCGTATTGGAGATGAACTTTTTATTTTAATTCCTTTCCCGTATAATCAAATAAGTGTTGAGATGTCCCAACACTTAATTTATGTCCGGTTTTAGAAAATCATACCGAAAGCTTGCGGATAAGACCCATCAGTTCCGGTGAAAGATGCTTCTTCATTGCCAGTCCCTCTTCGATGTCGATATCGACTATCTGTCCGCCGCACATACAAACAACGCGATTTTCCTTGCCGTCCAAAAGTAACTCAACACACTTTGCGCCCATTCTGCTTGCACAAACTCTGTCCTTAACCGTAGGTGAGCCGCCTCTTTGAACATGACCCAAAATTGTTGCTCTTGTTTCCATACCGGTTTCCGCTTCGATTTTTTCCGCAATCTCGGATGCTCCGCCGACACCCTCCGCAACAATAACGATACAATGCTTTTTGCCGCGCTTAATGCCTTTTTTGATTACTTCTGTTACATCTCTTTCCAAATCGAATTCAAACTCCGGAACCAATGCCACTTCAGCGCCGCAAGCAATTGCGGCTTCCACCGCAATATATCCGGCACCCCTGCCCATTACTTCAATAACCGAACATCTCTCATGGCTTGATGATGTATCTCTGAGCTTGTCAACCGCTTCTATAACGGTATTAAGACATGTATCATATCCTACCGTGTACTCACTGCAGTTTATGTCGTTATCGATTGTTCCCGGCATTGCAATTGTGGGAAGTCCCAAACGGCACAAGTCGCGTGCGCCGCGGAAAGAACCGTCTCCGCCAACCACTATAAGTCCGTCCAATCCTATTTTTTTTGCTGTTTCAACCGCCTTTTGAACGCCTGCCTCTTCTTTGAACTCAAGACATCTTGCGGTTTGGAGGATTGTTCCGCCTTTTTGCAGAATTTCGCCTACGCTCCTTGCCTCCATAAGCTCAACGTCGCCGTTTATAAGTCCGTTATAACCTTTTTTAACACCATATACATCAATACCGTTGTATATACCGCATCTTACAACCGCGCGGATAGCCGCGTTCATGCCCGGCGCATCTCCGCCGCTTGTTAAAACACCTATTTTTTTAATCTCTCTGTTCATTTATTTTCATCCTTTCACAAAACGGATTTTTCCTCATTAAATTTCTGTATCTATAATCACGGAATGTGCCATGCTGACCTCGGCAGAGGGAACAAGTACCTCAAAATACTCATCATTCTTCCTTGCTATAGATATAATATCGCTGTTATCAAGCGCTTTCCTTAAAAGCGACATATCGCTTTCGTTTTTTGTCATATATATTACTGTCCACATAGCCTACTCCGCACTTCCTGATTTTATACTGCCGTGCTTTGTAAGTATCTCAGCACTTCCGTTCACCTTTATCGCCGATGTTGTCTGCGTAAATTGTGCGATATATACCTCACCCTTATCCAGTTTCTCGGTATGATGAAATCTCGTGCTTGTACCTCGTGTAAGACCCATTATGTTGACTCCGTCCTCCAAAGCCTTTATGACAATATAGTCATTTAAAATGATATCTTCTTCCATGCTTTTCAACACCCCCGTCAAAACAGTATTCTACATCATTTTTCCATAAATTTCAATACATTTTTTGAATATTTGTCCGAAATTTACAATATTTATCCGAATTTTACGTTATTTTCCCCGAAAACAGCCTTTAACGCGTCTACAATTTTGCCGTTTTCATTTATCCAGCATTTTTTCGGTGCAAAAAAACGTTTTTTTGTATCGGCACAGAAAAAGCACACAGGTGTCTCTCCTGTATCTTTTTCCATAAGCCGTACCGCAAGTTTTAATACGGTATCATCCATGGTGCCCATTTTAATGTAAAGAACCCGCCGACTTTGCTTAAAGGCTTCCCTCTCCTTAGCTTTTTCTTCTTCCGTCTCTTTTATTCCCGAAAGCAGTGCCGCCTTTTCGCATAAAAGCTTCGGTTCTTCGTCCTCCCTAAAACTCACTCTTCCCTCTATCATAACTATGTTTTCTTCCGAAAGAACGTGGTTAAAGCCGGTTAAAATCTTAGGAAATACTATAACCTCCAAAGCCCCGTACAAATCCTCTATTTTAAGAAACGCCATCTGCGAATTGTTCTTTGTGGTTTTGTTTTTCCTGTTGGTAATTATTCCGCACAGCTTAACATATTGATTGTCTTTTACCGCATCTCCTGTAGGTACGCCCTCCTCGGGCGCATGTTCCGCAGAACTTAAAATCGTCCCAATATTTACAGATGTGAGTCTTGCCGCCTTTTCCTCATATTCCTCCATGGGATGCCCCGAAAAATAAATCCCGGTTGTCTCCTTTTCAAAAGCCAACAGCTCTCTTTTGGAATATTCCGAAATATTCGGCAACTCAGTCTCCTCAGCCTTTCCGGTATCATCGCCGAAAAGCGATATCTGACCCGCTACATTGAATTTCCTCTCCCCGGCTTCACTTTCGATAACGCTTTCAAAAACATTTATCAATTGTGCACGCTTAACTCCCAGAGAATCGAAAGCCCCGCATTTGATAAGTCCCTCGACAGCTCGCTTATTCATTTCGTGTTCGGTCATTCTGCGCACAAATTCCGCAAATGTTTTGAATTTCCCGTTTTTCTCTCTTTCCTCCACAATTGCCCGAACAAAGCTTTTTCCGACATTTTTTACCGCACTTAAGCCAAATCGGATATTGTTCCCCTCAACGGTAAAACCGTCGGAGCTCATATTAATATCCGGCGGAAGCTTTTCTATACCCAGCGTTCTGCAGTTTAAAAGATATGCGTTTATCTTATTCAAATCCTCAACGCTCGAAATAAGTGATGCCATGTATTCAACAGGATAAAAAGTTTTTAAATAAGCCGTTTGATAGGTTATAAACGCATATGCCGCCGCATGTGACTTGTTAAAGGCATAGTTGGCAAATTCGTTTATTTCATTAAAAATATCTATAGCGGTTTTTTCATCGATTCCGCGCCTTATGCAGCCGTCAATAACCCATTCACCGTTTTCATCCTGTTTTCCGTAAATGAAATTTTTGCGTTCAATTTCCATTTTATCGGCTTTCTTTTTGGAAATCACGCGTCTTAGCATATCTGCACTTCCCAAGGAATATCCCGCCATGCTTTTTACTATTTCAAGCACCTGTTCCTGATAAACTATACATCCGTAGGTTACATCCAGTATATTCGTTAAAATAGGATGCTTATATGTTACCTTATCAGGATGATTTTTGTTGTAGATATATTTTGGTATGGAATCCATCGGTCCCGGGCGATAAAGCGCGATTCCGGCAATTATATCCTCCAGATTATCCGGCTTCAGCTCCTGCATAAATGATTTCATTCCTGCGCTTTCTATCTGAAAAACCCCGTCGGTATTACCCGTTGAAATGAAATCATAAACCTCCTTTATTCCATAATCCAGCTTGTCGGTTTCTATCCTTATCCCGCGCGTTTTTTCTATTATATCTATTGCGTTGTTTATAACCGTAAGATTCCTAAGACCCAAAAAGTCCATTTTTAAAAGTCCCAGACCCTCAACGGTATCCTTTACAAACTGTGTTGTCAAAACATCATCATTTGTCTGAAGCGGCATATAGTTTACAATAGGCTCCTTACATATAACCACACCCGCCGCATGTGTTCCGGAATGTCTTGAGAGTCCCTCCAATGCCCGAGATGTATCTATGAGCTCCTTTATCCTCGGGTCGCTCTCGTAAAGCTCCGCAAGCTCATGCGACACTTCAAGAGCCCTATCTATTGTAATGTTCAGTTCATTTGGAACCAGTTTTGCTACCTTATCCGTTTCGGCATAAGGAATGTTCAGTGCCCGTCCCACATCTCGTATCGCAAGCTTTGCTTTCATCGTACCGAATGTGATAATCTGCGCCACATTGTCCTCGCCGTATTTTTCCACCACGTAATCTATTACCCGCTGTCTGCCCTCCGGTGCAAAATCCACGTCGATATCCGGCATGGATACACGCTCGGGATTTAAAAATCTTTCAAAAATCAAACTGTACTTTATCGGGTCAACATCGGTTATTTCAAGGGTATACGCAACAAGGCTTCCCGCGGCGCTTCCTCGTCCGGGGCCAACACCGATTCCGTTATTTTTCGCATAGTGAATAAAATCCAATACAATGAGAAAATAATCCACAAATCCCATGCTCTTAATAACAGAAAGCTCATAATCAAGCCTTTTTTCAAGTTCTCCCGTAACCTCGGAATATCTGCGCGAAAGACCCGCACGGCACAGCTCATTCAGATACTCCCACGCCGTTTTACCGTCCGGAACGTCAAAGCTTGGCAAATGCCTGGTGTTAAAATCAAACTCCACATTGCATCTTTCGGCAATCTTCGCGGTATTCTCTATCGCCTCGGGAGCATACGGAAACATCCGTCTCATTTCCTCCTCCGACTTTATATAAAACTCGTCCGTTTCAAATTTCATACGGTCGTCATCTTCAACCGTTTTCTGCATTTGGATACACATTAAAACATCCTGATACTTTGCGTCCTCTTTTTTCACATAATGTATATCGTTTGTGGCAACCAATCCCACACCTATTTCTTTTGCAAGTCGCACAAGCTGAGGATTTATGCGCTTTTGTTCCGCAATCGAATGGTCCTGAAGTTCAACAAAAAAATTATCCTGCCCAAATAAACTCACATACCTCTCGGCAATTTCCTTTGCCTTGCCGTAATCGTCCGCGGAAAGAGCTTTCGGAATTTCTCCCGCAAGGCATGCCGAAAGTGCGATAAGTCCCTCGCTGTGTTCAGATAACAACTCAAAATCTATTCTCGGCTTGTAATAAAATCCCTCGGTAAACCCCTTTGTAACTATACATGATAAATTCTTATAGCCTGTCTGATTTTCGCACAGCAAAATAAGATGGCTGTATTTCGAATCATATTCATGCACCTTATCGAAGCGACTGCGCGGTGCCATATACACCTCACATCCTATTACGGGTTTTATCCCTTGCTCAATTGCCTCCTTATAAAAATCCACCACACCGTACATAACCCCATGGTCGGTTATTGCACAATGTTTCATTCCGAGCTCTTTAACCCTTGATAGAAGCTTTTTTACGCTTGCCGTTCCGTCCAAAAGGCTGAATTCGGTATGCGTATGCAAATGTGCAAACAATTTTTCACCCCCCTACAGCCTTTCCGCAATTTCCAAAATGCGTTTAAGCCTATGATTTACCCCCGATTTTCCGATAGGCGGCGACAGCCTTTCTCCCAGCTCCTTAAGGCTCTCCTCTGGATATCTGCACCTGATTTCCGCAATCTCTCCGAGTGCTTTTGGAAGTCTGTCAAAACCTATATGCTTTTCTATTTTCTTTATTGCTTCTATGTGATGAAATGCCGTTTTGGTTATTTTTTCAATATTTGCAATCTCGCAGTTTGCCTGTCGGTTTGCGGTATTTCGTATTTCTTTTTCAATTGAAACGTTGTAAAGTTCCATGGCGGCACCTACCGCCCCCATTGCACCCAAAACATCCGCAATCGCCTCATATTCCTTTATATACACCACATACCGACCTTTGCGGCAGGTTATTTTCGCCGGCACACCCGTTCCCGCAAGTATATTGGCAAGCTGTACCGCATAACTTTCATGCTTGGTATCAAATTCCATATGATAGCGCGTTTTTGGGTCTATCATTGAGCCGCCGCCCAAAAAAGCACCGCGTACATATGCCGCCCGACAGCAATCAAGAGGCGTTATTTCCGTTTCTCCCGTATTAAAAAGCAGAAGTCTCTGTGCCATAACATCGGTAAAAAACTCTATATCCGGGCAAAATTTAAAGGAACCGTTGCGGTTTACATAATCAATATCGGTTTGAAACACTCTCTCGCTGAGCATCTTAATTCGCTCCGCCACATCTTCATTTTCGGTTACAATGGAAATTCCGCACTCTTTGAAGCTTGTGCATATCTTAACTATGGAGGACAGCTCCGCAATATCGCAGAAATCGCAGTTGTTGTCGATTCTTATCAGCTGTGCCTTTATATCCTGTGTAAATGACATTACGATTTGCTCCTTAAAATATCCCTGTGAATAGTATTGACACTGTAATTTTCAAGTGCCTCGGACAATAAATTTGCCATGGTAACACTTCTGTGCTTTCCACCGGTGCAGCCTATTGCAACCGTAAGAGAGCTTTTGCCCTCTTCAATATATAACGGCATCAAATATTTTATCATATCCGTAAGTTTGTCCATAAATTCAACTGCAGAACGTGTTGACATAACATAATCCCTGACCTCTTGGTCATTTCCCGTTTTATCTTTAAGCTCGTCCACATAAAACGGATTGGCAAAGCACCTTACGTCGAAAACCAAATCCGCATCAAGAGGTATTCCGAACTTAAATCCGAAAGACATAACATTTATGCAGAAACTATCGGATGCGGATGAGCTGTATATTTCTCTAAGTTTTTTTGAAAGGCGCTGAAGAGTAAAATCCGAGGTATCCACCACTGCATCCGCCTCTCCGTAAATCTTGTCCAGCATTTTACGTTCGGTGCGTATGCTGTCCAAAAGACCGTTTTTGCTTGCAATCGGATGTGTACGCCTTGTTTCCTTATAACGCTTCACCAGCACCTCATCCCGCGCCGTAACGAACAGCAGCTTATACTCATATCCGTTTTCCTTAAGTATTTTCAAGTTATCAAGTAACTCACTTATCATCTCTCCCACGCGTGAATCGATAACAAAAGCCACCTTATCATACTTTCCGTTTATTGAAATAAACATCTCTGCCAGTTGCGGAATAATCGCCGGAGGAAGATTATCCATGCAAAAAAATCCTGCATCCTCCAAAAATCGTATAACCTGTGTTTTTCCCGCTCCGGACATTCCCGTAACTACTGTAAACTGCATTAAAAATCCCCCAATGTCTTAACTTCTGTTTCCAAACGAACTCCCGATTTTTCATAAACCGTTTTTTGAATATGATCTATCAAATCAAGTACATCCTGAGCCGTAGCCCCGCCGGTATTTACTATAAATCCCGAGTGCTTTTCCGAAACCTCCGCACCGCCGACAGAAAATCCTTTAAGTCCGGCATCTTCAATCAGTTTTCCGGCAAAGTGCCTCTCGGGGCGCTTAAACACGCTTCCCGCGCTCGGCATCGAAAGCGGTTGCTTTGAGGTTCGTCGTTCCTTAAAATCTTCCATTTTTGCTTTTATTTCCGCATGTTTCGCCTTTTTAAGAGATATTTTTGCGGAAATGATAACCGCATTCTTTAATGCAAACATACTTTTTCTGTATCCGAAAGCAAGCTCATCCTCGCAGGCTGTTTTTATTTCGCCGTTTTCAAGATAGATCACGCTTTCTACAATATCTTTCATCTCTCCGCCGTAAGCGCCCGCATTCATGTAAATTGCACCGCCGAGTGTTCCCGGTATTCCCGATGCAAATTCCATTCCCGAAAGATTGTTTCCCAGCGCAACATTTGCAAGCCTTGACAGCAAAATTCCGCTTTCTGCATTTATCTCTTCGCCCGAAACCTCGGCATAATCAAATCCGCGTGCAATCTTTATAACAAGACCTCGGATTCCTTTATCCGACACCAGCAAGTTTGAGCCGTTTCCGATAACGGTATAGGGTATGCCTTTTTCCTTGGCATATTCAATCATCTCCGCAATTTCCCGTGCAGTTTTCACCGCACAAAATTCGTCTGCCGGTCCTCCTATTTTAAATGAGGTATGATTTTTCATCAGCTCATTTTTTTTGATTTCCATATATTAAACTGCCTTTCCGCAAAATTCTACGCCGCAGATATTTTCGCGGCACTTTATATTTCTCCGTCCTCCGTTTGCTTTTCCATTTCACGCATCAAACGGTTATTAAGCTCAACCGCCGCATTGTATCCCATACGTCGCTGACGGTTATTCATGGATGCAACCTCGATTATTATTGCCAGGTTACGTCCCGGTTTTACCGGAATTGTAAGGCTTGGGATATTAATTCCCATTATATTTGTGTATTCATCCAGCATACCCAAACGGTCATACTGCTTTCCGTCCACCCATGGCTCAAGATGAATTATCATATTGATGCTCTCGGTATCCTTAACGGCACCCATACCGAAAATTTCCTTAACGTCAATAATTCCTATGCCGCGCAGTTCCACAAAATGCCTTATAATTGCCGGCGATGAGCCAACCAAAGTTTTTGACGAAACACGTTTTATCTCAACGGCATCATCAGCAACCAGACGGTGCCCCCTTTTTAACAACTCGATTGCCGTTTCGCTTTTTCCCACGCCGCTTTCGCCCATGATAAGAACGCCCTCACCGTAGACCTCAACCAAAACTCCGTGACGCGTTCTGCGCGGTGCCAGCTGAACGTTCAAGTAGCTTATCAAGGAACTCATTATGCTGGACGTTGTCTCCTCCGTGCGCAATATTGTCAAATCATATTTTTCCGCAAGCTCAAGCATTTCGGGAAATATCTGCATATTTCGCGTTATCAAAAGAGCCGGGAACTTTGTTGAAAAAAGGCGTTCCATCAGCTCACAGCGTTTCTCCCTCGGGAACTGCTCCAGATATGTTGTCTCGACTTTTCCCATTATCTGAATTCGCTTCGGATCAAAGTAATCGTAAAATCCCGCAATTTGCAGAGCCGGTCGATTGAGTTCGGGGGTATCTATCATAATGTCATTGATATCCGATGAAGAATATATTTTCTCAAAAGAAAACTCCTCAATAACCTTTGACAGATGTATTTTAAAAATCGTGTCTTTCATTTTAACAGCCTCCGTTCGGACATAGGTATTCATTTTTATTATATACCAATTTGCGGTTTATTTCAATCATATTTTTTACAAATATTAATATTTTTTCTCAAAAAAATCAATACAGCCGATATATTTTAAAAAAAATTAAAGAAAATGCTTGCATTATTCGAAAAAGTATGGTAAAATAACAATGTTTTGATAATCCTTAATTCGAATAGGAGGTGTTTTCGAATGGCAAAATGTGATATCTGCGGAAAGGGCGTTACCTTTGGTATTAAAGTCAGCCACTCACACAGAAGATCAAACAGAACCTGGAAACCTAACATCAGAAAGGTCAGAGCAGTTGTAAACGGCAATACAAAATCAGTTAACGTTTGTACCCGTTGCTTGCGTTCGGGAAAGGTCACTCGCGCAGTTTGATTTTTACAGATTAGGCAGAGGAATGAACGTTCCTCTGTTTTTTTCTTGTAAATTTTATGTTTTTTTAATATTTATTTTGCTTTTTTTGTAATTATATGTTATACTGTATATAAT
>CAYMBZ010000012.1:0-35138 GCA_964388835.1 uncultured Lachnospiraceae bacterium | reverse complement strand
TCGGCATCCTTTGCAAATCCGTCATACATGTCGGTCCATTCGTAATTTTCTCCGTCCGCCGCGGCAATTAGGTTTGCATGGGTATCGGAAATTCCGTCAAGCTCGGAAAACCACAGTTTCGCATGAGATTTTTCGTTATCTGCCGTTTTTTGAAAAATTGCGGCAATCTGCTCATAGCCCTCCTTTCTTGCCACATCGGCAAAATAGGTGTATTTGTTGCGGGCTTGTGATTCTCCCGCGAACGCTGCCATAAGATTTTTTTCGGTTTTGGTACCTTGGTATTTCATAAAATCCACTCCTGTTTTGTGTTTTGTTTTATTCCGAGTATAGTATTTGCTGTTTTTTGATTTTTTAACCGGATTTTAGAATATTTTCCGAAAAAAATTCCAAAGAATTATTGACAAACAATAAAATATGTGCTATTATAATTATAATCTTTAAAATTGGTACAGAGATGCCGACAAGATTTTGTATTAATATGGATACCTGTATCCAGCAGTGGGTACATATGTGTTTGTGTGCAAGCTCTTGTCGAAAGCAGGGGCTTTTTTCTGTATATGGATTTATTCGTAAGAAATGGGGCGGATTCATGAATTGCATTTTAAAAGGCGGAAGTGTTTACATTGGCGGCAAATTCGTAACTGCCGATATAACGGTTGAAAACAGTACAATTAAATCAATAGGTGTTGCCGATGCTGACTATCCTGTTACAGATTGCACCGGTTATCACATTTTCCCCGGTTTTACTGACGTACATGTTCATTTGCGAGAACCGGGGTTTTCTTATAAAGAGACAATAAAAAGCGGCACTCGTGCGGCGGCACGCGGAGGTTATACGGCGGTATGCGCAATGCCGAATTTAAAGCCTGTTCCGGACAGCGTGCAGAATCTTGATGTTCAAAAAGCTATCATAAAAAAAGATGCGGTCATAAACGTTTATCCTTACGGTGCAATAACGAAAAACGAAGCCGGGGATGAGCTTTCCGATATGGAAGAAATGTCCGCTTCGGTTGCGGCGTTTTCCGATGACGGACGCGGAGTGCAATCCGCGGAAGTTATGGAAAGAGCAATGGAAAGGGCAAAATCTCTCGGTAAAATCGTAGCGGCTCACTGTGAAGATAACTCGCTTTTGTACGAGGGATATATCCACAAGGGCGAATATGCCGAGAAGCACGGTCACAAAGGAATCTGCTCCGAAAGCGAATGGAAGCACATTGAGCGCGACCTTGAACTTGTTAAAAAAACAGGATGTGCGTACCATGTCTGCCACATTTCCACAAAGGAAAGCGTTTGGCTTATACGAAAAGCGAAGGCGGCGGGACTTCCGGTTACATGCGAAACCGCTCCGCACTACTTGGTTTTAAGTGACAACGAACTTGAAGAGGATGGGCGCTTTAAAATGAATCCGCCTCTGCGAGGGCGTGAGGATAGGGCGGCGCTCGTAGAGGGGATTTGCGACGGAACAATCGATATGATAGCCACTGACCACGCTCCACATTCAACGGAGGAAAAATCCGGCGGGCTCAAAAACAGCCTTATGGGAATATCGGGGATTGAAACGGCTTTCCCTGTTCTCTATACGGAGCTTGTGAAGCCTGGAATCATTTCGCTTGAAAAGCTTATTACTCTTATGCATGACAATCCCAATAAACGTTTTTGCATAGGCTGTGATATAGAAGAGGGGAAGAATGCCAATTTGACGGTATTTGACCTTGATAAAAAATATCGGATTAATTCATCCGATTTCTTGTCAAAGGGAAAGAGCACACCCTTTGAAGGAAAAGAGGTTTTTGGAAAATGTGTATTAACAATCTGCGAGGGGGATATAGTATGGAAAGAAAATTTGACAGAAAATTAGTTTTGGAGGATGGAAGCGAATACTACGGAACAGGCTTCGGCGGCAATTGCGAAAAGGTCTGCGAGTTGGTATTCAACACATCCATGGCAGGGTATCAGGAAATCATTTCCGACCCTTCATACACCTATCGGATGGTTGTTATGACATATCCGCTGATAGGAAATTACGGTATCACCGATGATGATTTTGAGTCAAGAGTCCCGACCGTCGGCGGCATTATCGTAAGAGATTACAACGACATGCCGAGCAACTTCCGTTACACAAAAACGTTGAATGAACTGCTTGCGGAAAACAATATTCCGGGAATTCAGGGAATCGATACAAGAAAATTATCGCTTCATGTACGCGACAACGGTATACAAAAAGTTTTGATAACCGATGCGGACACGAGCATAGACGATGCACTTGAAGTGCTGAAATCAAGAGATATTCCGCATGATGCGGTATCCCGTGTGAGCTGTAAGAAAAAATGGTATTCCAGAACATCAAATCATAAGCTGAATGTTGTGGTTATCGATTGCGGAACAAAGCTCAGCATAATAAAAGGACTTAACTTAAGAGGCTGCAACGTAACGGTTATGCCGTATTCGGCAACAGCGGACGAAATCAAGTTTATGCAGCCGGACGGTATCGTGATTTCAAACGGACCGGGAAATCCCGAGGATGTTCCGGAGGTTATCGAAACAGTTGAAAAATTAAGAGGCGAATTTTCGATTTTCGGAATCGGTCTCGGTCATGAGATAATCGCATTGTCTTATGGTGCAAAGGTATACAGAATGAAGTTCGGTCATCATGGTGGAAATCACCCGATTAAAGATATAACCACCGGAAAAATCGAAATCGCTAATCAGGGTCATGATTATGCCGTAGATGAGGTTTCATTGAGCGCCACACCGCTTAAAGTCACACATATCAATGTTCTTGACAAGACCGTTGAGGGAATAGAGTGCGAAAAAGACAATATTTTCGCGGTTCAATTCCATCCGGACAGCACACCCGATCAACTTGAGGGAAGTTATTTGTATGATAAGTTTATGAACAATATGAAGGAGGGTCAAAAAAATGCCTAAAAGAAAAGATTTAAAGAAGATAATGGTTATCGGCTCAGGTCCTATCGTTATAGGACAAGCCGCAGAATTTGACTATGCGGGAACTCAGGCGTGTCTCGCTCTTCGCGAGGAGGGCTATGAGGTAGTACTTGTAAACTCAAATCCCGCAACCATAATGACAGACACCTCCATCGCCGATAAGGTTTATATGGAACCGTTAAACCTTGAATATGTGGCAAAAATTTTGAGATATGAGCGCCCTGATGCGATTGTTCCGGGAATAGGCGGTCAGACGGGACTTAATCTTGCAATGCAGCTTGCGCGCAAGGGTATTTTGCAGGAGTGCCAGGTTGAGCTTTTGGGAACAAAGGTAGAGAGTATTGAACGGGCAGAGGACAGAGAGCTTTTTAAAGAGCTTTGCGAAGAGCTCGGAGAACCGGTGCTTCCGTCTTTGATCACTCACTCGATAGAAGAGGGTAAAAAAGCGGCAGAAGAAATCGGATACCCTGTTGTGCTCAGACCGGCATTTACCCTGGGTGGAACCGGCGGCGGTTTTGCCGATAACGAGGAAGAGTTGTGCGAAATTATGAAAAATGCACTTCAGCTTTCTCCCGTTTCACAGGTATTGGTTGAAAAGAGTATTAAAGGTTATAAGGAAATAGAGTATGAGGTAATGCGAGACGGAAACGACACAGCAATTACCATATGCAATATGGAAAACGTTGACCCTGTGGGAATTCATACGGGTGACTCAATAGTTGTTGCGCCTTGTCAGACTCTTACTGCAAAAGAGTGCCATATGCTCAGAGAAAGCGCGCTCAAAATAATTAAAGCACTGAAGATTGAGGGCGGATGTAATGTTCAGTTTGCTCTTGACCCGCAATCTTTTGACTACTATGTAATTGAAGTAAATCCGAGAGTTTCGCGTTCATCGGCACTGGCTTCAAAGGCAAGCGGATATCCGATTGCAAGAGTTACGGCAAAAATTGCTGTAGGCATGACTTTGGACGAAATAATACTCGGCGATAAGCTTGCGGCTTTTGAGCCGTCTTTGGACTATGTTGTAACCAAAATGCCCAGATTTCCGTTTGATAAATTTGCGTCCGCTTCAAACAAGCTTTCAACACAGATGAAAGCAACCGGTGAAGTTATGGCACTCGGAAGAACTCTTGAAGAAAGTATGCTGAAAGCCATTCGCTCTTTGGAAATCGGCGTATGCCATTTATACAAGTCAAAATTTGACAAAGACAAAATGTCGGTTGAAGATTTGCTTGCCTACATAAAAGAAGGAACCGATGACAGAATTTATGCGATTGCACAGCTGATGTGGCTCGGAGTTGACCATTCAAGAATTTGCAATTTAACAGGAATTGATATGCTGTTTTTGGATAAAATTAAGAATATAGTCGATTTTGAAAGAGTTCTTGAGGAAAATCCGAACAATATCGATGTCCTTCTTGAAGCAAAGCGCATGGGCTTCTGCGACCAATACATCGCAAGCCTTTGGAAAGTGAGCGAAGAAGATGTTTACGCGTTAAGAAAAGCAAATAACATGTTCCCGGTATATAAGATGATTGATACATGTGCGGGTGAATTTAAGGGATATACACCGTATTTCTACTCAACCTATGAAGATGAAAACGAGTCGATTCCCAGCGATAACAAGAAAATTCTCGTTCTCGGCTCAGGTCCTATCAGAATAGGTCAGGGTGTTGAATTTGACTATTCGACCGTTCACGCGGTAAAAACAATAAGACAGGCGGGATACGAGGCAATTATTATAAACAATAACCCTGAAACCGTTTCAACCGACTATACCACCGGCGACAAGCTTTACTTTGAACCGCTTACGGTAGAAGATGTAATGAATATTGTGGAGCATGAAAAGCCACTCGGCGTTGTTGCATCTTTGGGCGGACAGACAGCAATCAATCTTGCTGAACCCCTTGCAAAACGCGGCGTAAAGCTTATCGGTACCGATTGTGTGGCAATCGACAATGCGGAGAACCGCGATTCTTTCGAGAAAATCATGGAAAAACTGGAAATTCCGCAACCAAAAGGTCATGCGGTTACAAAAATCGAGGATGGTGTTAAGGCGGCAGAGAAAATCGGATATCCGGTTCTTGTGCGCCCGAGTTATGTACTCGGCGGTCGTGCAATGCAGATTGTGGCGAATGAAGAGGGACTTCGTCATTACTTGAAAACTGCAGTTGAAATTGACGAGGACAAGCCTGTTTTGGTAGACAAATACATTATCGGAAAAGAGCTTGAGGTAGATGCAGTTTGTGACGGAACCGATGTTTTTGTGCCGGGAATAATGGAACACGTTGAAAGAACCGGTATTCACTCGGGTGACAGTATCAGCGTATATCCGACTTTCAGCGTTTCGGATAAAGCTAAGCAGAAAATTCTTGAATATTCCAAAAAGCTCGGTCTGGGAATAGGAATCATCGGATTGTTCAATATTCAGTTTATCGTTGATGAACATGAGGATGTATATGTAATCGAAGTAAACCCGCGTTCTTCAAGAACCGTTCCGTTCCTTTCAAAGGCAACAGGATATCAGATTGCGGATATCGCAACCCTGGTTATGTTGGGACATTCCTTAAAAGAGCAGGGATATACCGAACTGTATCCTAAGGAAAAGAAACGCTGGTATGTAAAAACTCCTGCATTTTCTTTCTCAAAAATACGAGGACTTGATGCATACCTTTCACCGGAGATGAAATCAACCGGAGAAGCAATCGGATATGACGATAAACTGACACGCGCGCTTTACAAATCATTAAAGGCTTCCGGTATGAATGTTGTAAATTACGGAACAATATTTGTAACGGTTGCGGATAAGGACAAGGATGAGGCTCTGCCGCTTGTTAAACGTTTCTATGAGTTGGGATTTAATATAGAAGCAACCGAGGGTACGGCGAAATTCCTTAAGGAGCATGGAATAAGAACCCGCGTAATGGCTAAGATCTCCGAGGGAAATGATGATATTTTAAACGCAATAAGAAAAGGATATGTAAACTACGTTATAAATACGCGCGGCTTGAATTCCATGAGTGAAGAAAGCGACGGTTACAAAATCAGAAGATGTGCGGTTGAAAACAACGTTACAATGTTCACATCGCTTGATACCGTAAGAGTTCTTTTGGATGTACTAGAAGAAATGACAATAACCATTTCGACCATTGATAAGGAGTAGTAATGAAGCAAGCATATTTTAAGGTGATTTCCAACAAAAGAATTGCAAAAAATGTATTCGAAATGAAGCTGGAGGGTGAGACGTCTGCCGTAATCACCCCCGGTCAATTCGTTAATATTAAAATTGAGGGCGAGTTTTTGCGCCGTCCTATATCAATCTGCGATTACGATGCAAATTCCCTTACGCTGATTTATAAGGTTGTAGGTAAGGGGACAAGTTTAATGTCCGCACTTTCTGAGGGCGCATGGCTGGATTTGCTTGTGGGGCTGGGGAACGGATTTAACACTTCCCAAAGCGGCAATAATCCGGTGCTTATAGGCGGAGGAGTCGGTGTTCCTCCCATGTATAATCTTGCAAAAGAGCTTATAAGCGAAGGAAAAAATGTGTCTGTAATTCTCGGATTTAATACAAAGGATGAAGTTTTTTACGCAGAGGAATTTGAGAAAGCGGGCGCAAAAGTATATGTAACCACAGCCGACGGAAGCATGGGAATTAAAGGCTTTGTCACAACTGCTCTAAAGGGTATCGAATATTCATATTTTTATTCATGCGGGCCCGAGCCTATGTTAAAAGCGGTATGCGAGGCAAGCACTACAAGCGGTCAGCTCAGTTTTGAAGAGCGAATGGGGTGTGGCTTCGGTGTATGCATGGGTTGCAGCTGTAAAACCAAATACGGAAACAAACGAATATGCGCAGACGGACCTGTTTTGGTAAAGGAGGAAATCATATGGTAGATACTAAAGTTGATTTTTGCGGTTTAACTCTCGATAATCCTATTATTCCGGCAAGCGGAACTTTCGGCTACGGATTTGAGTTTTCAAGATTATACGATATAAATATGCTCGGTTCCTTTTCCTTTAAAGGTACAACCAAAGAAGCAAGATTCGGTAATCCCACTCCGCGAATCGCAGAATGCACGGCAGGTATGATTAACTCTGTGGGACTTCAAAATCCCGGTGTGGACAAGGTTATTTCGGAGGAGCTTCCCAAAATAAAGGACAGATTTAAAAAGAAATTGGTGGCAAATGTGGGCGGATTTTCGATTGAGGATTTCACTTATGCCGCAGAGAAACTTGATAAGGAAGAACAGGTTGGAATTCTTGAAATCAACATAAGCTGTCCCAACCTGCATGCGGGCGGCGAGAATTTCGGAAACAGTGCAAAAGCTGCGGCTGAGGTAACAACTGCTGTTAAAGCTGTTTGCAAGAAGCCGGTTATCATAAAGCTTTCCCCAAATGTTACCGATATCGTTTCGATTGCAAAGGCGTGTGAGGAAGCCGGTGCGGACGGAATAAGCATGATAAATACCCTTTTGGGAATGAGAATAGATTTAAAAAGTAAAAAGCCCGTAATCGCGAATAAAATGGGTGGATTCTCCGGGCCGGCAATAAAGCCGGTTGCGGTAAGATTGATTTATCAGGTTTATGAAGCCGTTAAAATACCGATACTCGGTATGGGAGGCGTTCAAAATGCCGAGGATGTAATAGAACTTATGCTGGCAGGTGCCACAGCTGTTTCGGTAGGTGCGGCAAATCTTGTAAATCCGTATGTGTGTAAGGATATTATTGAGGATTTACCTAATGTTATGAAAAAATACAACATAAAAAGTTTAAAAGAAATAATAGGAGGTGCTCACAATGGGTAAGGATGTAATTGTTGCATGTGATTTTTCAAGTAAGGAAGAGGTTTTAACTTTTCTTGATAAGTTTCATGGAAGAAAACCTTTTGTAAAAATAGGCATGGAGCTATTTTATGCAGAGGGTCCATCCATAGTTCGGGAGATTAAAGAAAGAGGACATAAAATTTTCCTTGATTTAAAGCTCTGCGATATTCCGAACACCGTAAAAAAATCGATGAGCGTTCTTTCTGGACTTGATGTGGATATGACCAATCTTCACGCTTTCGGAACAAAGGCGATGATGGAAGCCGCTCTTGAGGGACTCACTCGTCCCGACGGCACTCGCCCGCTTTTGATTGCTGTAACTCAGCTTACATCAACAAGCGAGGAACGCATGAAAAACGACCTTTTGATTGACAAGCCTTTGGACGAAGTTGTTATGCATTACGCAAAAAACGCTTCCGAATGCGGCTTGGACGGTGTTGTTTGCTCACCCCTTGAAGCGGACAAGGTAAAGGATAAATGCGGAAAGGATTTCCTTACCGTAACGCCCGGTGTGCGCTTTGCCGACGGCGAAGTGGGGGATCAGGTGCGAGTTACCACCCCTGCAAAAGCTAAGGAAATCGGTTCGGATTACATAGTTGTGGGACGTCCCGTTACACAGGCGGATAATCCGGTTGCGGCATATGAAAGATGTGTCAGAGAATTTATAGGTTAAGGGAGAATAATATTATGGAAAAATTGATTGCAAAAGATTTATTATCTATCGGAGCGGTTTTTTTAAGACCGGAAGAACCTTTTACATGGGCAAGCGGAATTAAAAGTCCTATTTACTGCGACAACAGATTAACACTTACAGCGCCTAAGGTACGTGACGATGTTGAAAACGGACTTGCGGAGATTATAAAAAAAGAATATCCCGACGCTGAGGTACTTATGGGAACCTCTACCGCAGGTATTGCGCATGCCGCGATTACCGCTCATCTTCTTGATATGCCCATGGGATATGTTCGCTCCGGCGCAAAGGACCATGGCAGAGGAAACCAAATTGAAGGAAAGCTTGAAGCCGGTCAAAAGGTAGTTATTATCGAGGACTTGATTTCAACAGGTGGAAGCGTTCTTGAAGTTGTTGATGTGCTGCGTGCGGCAGGTGCGGAAGTGCTCGGTATTGCTTCAATCTTTACATACGGCATGAAAAAGGGTCTTGAAAGACTTGTAGCGGCAAATGTGAAAAATGTCAGCCTCTCAAACTTCGATGCCGTTGCTCAAGTTGCGGCGGATGAGGGATATATTAAGGAAAGCGACATAGAAAGACTTTTGAAATTCAGAAATAATCCAAGCGATGAAAGCTGGATAGGGGGAAGTAAATGAGAAGTCTCATTAACATTACCGATTTAACCGTAGAGGAAATCGAAGAGCTTATACATACCGCAAATGACATCATTGCAAATCCGGAAAAATACTGCGAAAAATGCAGATATAAAAAGTTGGCAACGCTGTTTTTTGAGCCATCAACAAGAACAAGGCTCAGTTTTGAAGCAGCAATGCTGGAGCTGGGCGGAAACGTTATCGGATTTTCAGCAGCACAAAACTCATCGGCTTCAAAGGGTGAAAGTGTGGGGGATACGGCAAAAACTGTTTCTTGCTATGCCGATATAATTGCCATGCGTCATCCCAAAGAGGGAGCACCGATGGTTGCTATGAAAAATGCTTCCATTCCGGTGATAAATGCCGGAGACGGCGGTCACAATCACCCCACCCAGACTTTGGCAGACCTTTTGACAATTTCGCGCGAAAAAGGCAGATTGAATAATTTTACAATAGGATTCTGCGGTGACCTTAAATTCGGTAGAACGGTACACAGCCTCATAACGGCACTTTCGCGCTACGATAACATAAAGATTTATCTTATTTCTCCGGATGAGCTGAAACTTCCGAGTTACGTTAAAAACGATATTTTAAAGAAAAATAATATCGAATATTTACAGACATCAAGCCTTGAAGACGCCATTCCCGAGTTGGATATTCTCTATATGACGAGAGTACAAAGGGAAAGATTTTTCAACGAGGAGGACTATCTTCGTCTTAAAGACAGATATATTTTAACTCCCGAAAAGCTTTTAGGCGCAAAGGAGGATCTTTGCATTCTGCATCCTCTGCCGAGAGTTAATGAAATTTCTCCGGCTGTTGATGATGACAAGCGAGCTTGTTACTTCAAACAGGTTCTGAACGGAAAATTCATCAGAATGGCTCTTATATTGAAGCTTCTGGAGGTGGAATAATGAAAATCGATTCTATCAAAAACGGTATCGTAATCGACCATATTTCGGTAGGAAACAGCTTAAAGCTTTACCAGCTCTTAAAGCTGGACGAGCTTGATTGTTCGGTTGCAATTATAAAAAATGTTCCCAGTGCCAAAACCGGCAGAAAAGATATTATAAAGATAGATGCGGATATCAGAATAGATATGGATATTTTAGGTTATGCCGACCCGGATGTGACAATAAACATAATTAAGGACGGTAAAGTTTCGGAAAAATCAAAAATCGCACTTCCCGAGACCTTAACAAATGTAATTTTCTGCAAAAATCCGAGGTGCATCACATCTGTCGAGAACGAAATCGAACACGTTTTCACACTTTCGGACAGAGAAAACAGAATTTATCGATGTGTTTACTGTGAAACAAAGGCAGAACAGTGAAATTTTTGTTGACAATCGGCGGATAATATGTTATTATGTTAAAAGATAAAGCGATGAAAAGAAGAGTAAGTACAGAGATATGCCAAAGAGAGCCTCGTTGCTGAGAAGAGGTGCAAAAGGCTGTGCCGAAGATGGTCTTGGAGCCGCGTACCGAGCCTTTTGGGGGTAGGCTACGATGGGTGCGCCCATTACAGCGCAGGGGTATCGAGTTTTCTGTACCCAATGAGGTATATATTGTGAGATGTATACAAATTAAGGTGGTAACACGAAGTTTAAAAGCTTTCGTCCTTAAGAGTTTTCTTTTGGAGAAAGCTTTTTTTGCAGAAGGAGTGATTTTTTGAGATCTTTTTTAATGCGCTATCCCGAGGGCAGAGCAAAGGCGGTAACATTCAGTTATGACGATGGAGTCGGTCAAGACAAAAGGCTTGCGGGAATTTTTGACAAATACGGAATGAGGGCAACCTTTAATTTTACGTCATTTTCGGAATATTCTTCGGAAGAAATAAAAGAACACTTTCTTTCGAAAGGACATGAAATTGCAATACACGGCATGCAACACAGAGCTACCGGAAATTTGAGACCTATTGAGGGAATTCGCGAGGTTTTGGATAATAGAATCATTTTGGAGAAAAAGTGCGGATGCATAATCCGAGGTATGGCTTATCCCGATACCGGAATCAGAAGATTTACCAATTTTGCGAATTATGAAATGATAAAGCAATATCTCACCGAGCTTGATATAGCCTATTCGAGAACTGTGTGCGGCGATAACAACTCCTTTGAGCTTCCGTCGGATTTTCATGCATGGCTTCCAACGGCACATCATAATAATCCTGAAATCAATGCATATATTGACGAATTTTTTGATTTGGATTTATCGGATAAGGTTTATTACCCGTACAGAACGCCGCGCTTATTCTACATATGGGGACACAGTTATGAATTCGATCGAGATGATAACTGGGAGCATATTGAAAAAATCTGCGAGAGATTCTCGGAGCATGATGAAATATGGCGCGCAACCAATATGGAAATATATGAATATGTCGAAAGCTACAAAACATTAAAATACAGTGCAGACGGAACTATTGTACACAATCCGACCCTAAAAACAATATGGTTCGATGCGGACGGAACATTGTACAGTGTTAAGCCGGGCGAAACAATAATCATTAATGAATAACAAAATGAAAGGATGATTTAAATGTACGAAATTGAAACAAAATGTATCCAAAGCGGATATACTCCGAAGAACGGCGAGCCGAGAGTTTTGCCGATATACCAAAGCACGACCTACAAATACGATTCGGCGGAACATTTGGGTGAACTTTTTGATTTAAAGGCACCCGGACATATGTATTCGCGTATTTCCAACCCCACACTTGAATGTGTAGAAGCAAAAATTGCCGACCTTGAGGGCGGTGTCGGTGCCGCGCTCACAACTTCCGGACAGGCGGCAAATCTGCTTGCAATTTTGAATATTACTTCTTGCGGACAGAATTTCATCAGCATGTCGTCCATCTACGGCGGAACAATCAATCTTTTTGCCGTTACCCTTAAAAGAATGGGAATAGAAGTGCGTTTTGCAACACCGGAAATGACAGACGAAGAGGTTGATGCGCTGTTTGATGAAAATACACGCCTCGTTTTCGGTGAAACAATTGCAAATCCGGCAATGAACGTACTGGATATCGAAAGATATTCGGGAATCGCACATAGGCACAATGTTCCGCTGTTGGTTGACAATACATTTGCAACCCCTATTCTTTGCAGACCGATTGAATTCGGAGCGGATATTGTCATTCACTCTACAACAAAATATATGGACGGTCATGCAACGGTTGTCGGCGGTGTAGTTGTTGACAGCGGAAAATTCGATTGGAACAACGGAAAATTCCCGGAACTGACCGAGCCGGATGAATCATATCACGGTGTCGTTTATACCGAGCAGTTCGGAAATACGGCATTTATCACAAAGCTTCGCGTTCAGCTTATACGCGACCTCGGTGTTGCTCCGAGTGCAATGAATGCGTACCTTTTAAATCTCGGACTTGAAACACTGCACCTAAGAATGGAAAGACATTGCAGTAACGCTTTAAGGGTAGCGGAATTCCTTGAAAATGATGACAGAATCATATGGGTTAATTATCCGAAGTTGAAATCGAGCAAGGATTTTGAGTTGTCGGAGAAATATCTCCCCAAAGGTGCATGCGGCGTTGTTTCTTTCGGCATTAAGGGAGGAAGAGAAGCGGCTGTTAAGTTCATGGACAGCTTAAAGCTTGCTGCAATAGTTGTTCATGTTGCCGATGCGCGCACATCGGTTTTACACCCTGCTTCCACAACACACCGCCAGCTTACGGATGAACAGCTCGTTGATGCGGGAATAGGTGCCGAGCTTATCCGTTTGTCTGTCGGAATAGAAAATGCAGATGATATTATCGCAGATATAAAGCAAGCATTGGACGAGGTGAAATAATGCCTATTAAAATTCCAAATGATCTTCCGGCAACCGAAACACTGCATAACGAAAATATATTCGTAATAACCGAAACAAGGGCTTTGACGCAGGATATTCGTCCTTTGAAGATTTTACTGCTTAATTTGATGCCTACAAAAATCACGACTGAAACGCAGTTTTCACGTCTTTTGGGCAATACGCCTCTTCAGGTTGAACTTGAATTTTTGCAGACGGCAACCCACAAATCCACTCACACCGATGAACAGCACCTGATTAATTTCTATAATACTTTTGATGAAATTAAACACAAAAAGTATGACGGAATGATTATAACCGGTGCGCCGGTGGAGCAAATGCGTTTCGAAGATGTAAATTACTGGGATGAACTTTGCGAAATCATGGAATGGAGCAAAACTCACGTTACCAGCACTTTTCACATATGCTGGGGCGCACAGGCTGGACTTTACTACCATTTCGGAATAGATAAACACCCGCTTCCGGAAAAGCTTTTCGGAGTTTTTGAGCATGAGGTGGAGTACAAAAAATCCATTCTTTTCCGCGGCTTCGACGATACCTTTATGGTTCCTCATTCGCGCCATACAACCGTTTTGCGCGAAGATATCGAGGCGGATGACAGATTGAAAATTTTAGCTTCGTCGAAAAAAGCCGGTGTTTATGTGGTTTCGACCGACAAGGGTAGACAAATTTTTGTTACGGGACATTCCGAATACGACGGAGACACTCTAAAGAAGGAATATATGCGCGATAAGGAAGCGGGTCTTCCCATAAAAGTGCCGGAAAATTATTTTAAAAATGATGATGATGCACTTCCGCCGATTGTGACATGGCGCAGTCATGCAAATCTGCTCTATTCCAACTGGCTTAACTACTTTGTGTACCAGACAACACCATATGATATCGAAGATATTCATTAATTTGATTTTTTTTGCAAAAAAGTGTTGACAAACGAAAAAAAACATGATATACTATGCGTAGTTGAATATTTAAAGGCTATGATGAAGACGGTCGGTTAAATGAGTTTTCAGAGAGTTGGCGGTTGCTGCAAGCCAATAACGAGTTTTTCCATTGACTTATCACTTCTGAGCCGGAAATGTGAAATTAAAGTAGCGTTTCCCGTGCAGGCTACGTCAGTGCATAGGACTTGTTGGAGTCTGAAGTGGTGTCTTTTAGGCGCAATTTGAGTGGTACCGCGGATTTTATCCGTCTCAAAGAAATTCTTTGAGACGGATTTTTTAATTTATAAAATCCCGATATAAAAAGCAGAAAAAACAATAACAAAAAGGAGTGATTTTTATGACAACTGCTTACGAAAAACTGCTCGAGGTGGCAAAACGAATTAAGGAAATGCGTGAAATTATGGGTTTCTCCGTTGAAGAAATGGCAGAGAAGACTGAGGTTACCCCTGAGGAGTATGTAAAGCTTGAATCGGGCGAGGAGGATTTTCCTTTTACATTCATACATAAGTGTGCGCTTGCATTTAATCTTGAAATAAATGACATCTTGGAGGGCGTAAGCGCGAACCTTTCTTCCTATAACGTTACAAGAAAAGGAATGGGACATCAAACCGCAAAGGAAGAGGGAATAATGATTTCCAACCTTGCTCCGATGTTTAAGCATAAAATCGCAGAGCCTTATTATGTTACATATGATTATTCCGAGGAACAGCAGAATCTGCCGATTCACTGCACTACCCATAAGGGACAGGAATTCGATATCGTTTTAGAGGGAAGTCTTAAAGTTCAGGTTGGTGACAATACCGTTGTTTTAAATGAGGGTGACTCAATTTATTATAACAGCTCAACTCCTCACGGCATGATTGCAATGGGCGGCAAAAAATGTACATTCTGCGCCGTTGTGCTTCCGGGTGAGGGTGAAAATGACCTGAAAGAAATTTCGGATACAATTATTTCTGCAAGACAATCCGAAAACCTGCTTATCAATAAATTTGCAAAGCCGGTTGAAAATGAGGACGGAACATTAAAATCAATTTCCTTTGAAAACGAAGATAAGTTCAACTTTGCTTTTGATGTGGTTGATGCCGTTGCACGCAAATATCCGGATAAGCTTGCCATGATTCATGTAGCGGATGACAAAACAGAAACAAGATTTACCTTTAAAGATATGAAGGATGCTTCCAGCCAGGTTGCAAATTATTTTAAATCTCTGGGAATTGAGCGCGGAGACCGCGTTATGCTTGTACTTAAGAGAAATTACAGCTTCTGGTTCTCAATCCTTGCACTGCATAAACTCGGTGCCGTTGCTATCCCGGCAACAAATATGCTGAAAGAGCATGATTATACTTACAGATTTAATGCGGCGGGCGTTAAGGCGATTGTCTGTGCGGATGATGAATACATCCTTGAACAGGTTGAACTTGCGGAGCGTGAGTCTCCAACTCTTAAAATCAAAGTGGCGGCTTCAGCGGAGCGTGACGGTTGGCATAACATGGCTAAGGAATATCCGCTCTTCAGCCGCAAATACACAAGAGAAACGGATGCACCCTGCGGTGATGACCCGATGCTTATGTTCTTTACATCAGGAACTACCGGATATCCGAAAATCGCTGAGCACAATTACAAATATCCGTTGGGGCACTTTGTAACGGCAAAATATTGGCACTGCGTGGAGCGTGACGGTCTTCACCTTACAATCGCGGATACCGGCTGGGGTAAGGCACTTTGGGGTAAGCTTTACGGACAGTGGATGTGCGAGGGCGCTGTATTTGTATATGACTTTGAAAAATTTAACGCGGCTGATATCCTACCGATGTTTAAAAAGTATAATATCACAACATTCTGCGCACCTCCGACAATGTACAGAATGTTAATCAAAGAGGATCTTTCTCATTACGATTTAAGCTCACTGCACCATGTAACAATTGCCGGTGAGGCATTGAATCCCGAGGTGTTTAAGCAATTTAAAAATGCAACAGGTTTATCACTTATGGAAGGATTCGGTCAAACCGAAACAACTCTTACGATAGCAAATCTTGTGGGCATGACACCAAAGCCCGGTTCAATGGGCAAGCCGGTTATGCCGTATGACATCGACATCGTAAATGCTGACGGAAAGTCTTGCGAAATAGGTGAATCCGGCGAAATCGTAATCAGAATAGGGGAGAACACACCGAACGGCCTCTTTATGGGTTACTACTTGAATGAAGATAAAACAAAAGAAGTTATGTATGACGGCTTGTACCACACGGGTGACGTAGCTTGGAAGGACGAGGACGGATATTTCTGGTACGTTGGAAGAACCGATGATGTAATCAAATCATCGGGCTACAGAATCGGACCGTTCGAAATCGAAAATGTTATCATGGAGCTTCCGTATGTTTTGGAATGTGGTGTTTCGGCAGAGCCTGATGAAATCCGCGGTCAGATAGTAAAAGCAAGCATTGTGCTCACAAAAGGCACCGAGCCTACCGAGGAGCTTAAAAAGGAAATCCAGACATATGTTAAGGAAAAAACGGCTCCTTACAAATATCCGAGAATCGTTGTATTTAAGGATGAGCTTCCAAAGACAATAAGCGGCAAAATTCAGCGAAATAAACTGTAAAAACTTGTTGTATTCTGAAAAAAATGCTTGACATAAACGCAAAGATGTGGTAAAATCTTATTGTAATTTAATATAAAGGCACTGAAGGAGAGGGTATCCGCACCAAAATCCGATGAGAGAATTGACGGTGGGTGTGAGTCAAGGGATTTACGGTTACTTGTAGCTCCGGAGCCGGAGGGAAGAAAGCTGATTTTGCAAGTAGAACCCTCCCGTGTTTGCTACGTTAGTGTATAGGGCTTGTTAGAGTCTGAAGAGGCGTTTTGGACGCAATTTGAGTGGTACCGCGGGTTATAATTCTTTGAATTATTGCTCGTCTCAAGGATTTTACTGTATCTTTGGGGCGAGCTTTTTATTTGCCCCGTATGCAAAGGAGTTTTTTTATGGAAAATCAAATTACAGGTCTTGATTTAAAAATCAAAGAAGTTGCAACAAGAATTAAGGAGCTCAGAGAAATCGAAGGTATGTCGGTTGTGACAATGGCGAAGCTCACGGGTGTTTCCGCTGAGGAATACACCGCATGCGAAAACGGTATGCACGATTTAAGCTTTGCGTTTATTTACAGATGTGCGTTGGCGTTTCATGTTGACGTTACGGATATTATTGAAGGTATCAGTCCTACACTTAAATCCTACACGGTTACAAGAAAGGGAGAAGGACAGAAAATCGAACAGGCGCACGGCATGATTTATTACAACCTTGCGCCGGAATTTAAAAAGCGTGTTTCCGAACCGCTTTACGTAAATTGTATATATGACGAATCCGCAGAACATCGCGATATTGAACTTACCACTCATAAAGGGCAGGAATGTGATATCGTAATAAGCGGTAGCTTAAAAATTCAGATAGGAACTCACAAGGAAATACTGCATGCGGGAGATTCCATTTATTATGACAGCTCAACTCCTCACGGAATGATTGCTGTGGGCGGAGAAAACTGCGAATTTTACGCAATGGTGCTTTCATCGCCGGATGAGGTTGAAAGCGAGAATGTTCCACAGATTACCGGACCAAAGGAAAACAAAACGCATCAGCCCTACAGACGGATATACCATAATTTCATACATCCTAAGGAAGATGAGCGCGGTGCACTTATGTCACTTTCCTTTGAAAACGAGGATAAATTCAACTTTGCATTCGACGTTGTGGATGCACTTGCTGAAAAGCGTCCGGATAAACTGGCAATGCTTCATCTTGACGTTAACAAAACCGAGCGCCGTTTCACTTTTGATGATATGCGCAGAGAATCGAATAAGGCGGCGAATTATTTCACTTCTCTCGGCATAAAGCGTGGGGATAGGGTACTTCTTGTGCTGAAGAGACATTATCAGTTCTGGTTCTCGATTTTGGCACTACACAAAATCGGCGCGATTGCGATTCCTGCTACCAACCAGCTCCAGGAGCATGATTATTCCTACCGCTTTAATGCCGCGGGAATAACAGCGGTGATTGCTACGTCTGACGGTGATGTTACACATCAAATCGATTTGGCGCAAAAAGATTCACCAACCTTAAACACAAAGATAATTGCCGGCGGAGACAAAGACGGATGGCACAGCTTTGACAGCGAATATGAGCTGTTCAGCGATAAATATGAAAGAGCAGAGGATGCTCCTTGCGGAAATGACCTTATGCTAATGTTCTTTACTTCGGGAACAACGGGGTATCCAAAAATCGCGGCACATAGCTATAAATATCCTCTCGGACATTTTGTTACGGCGAATTACTGGCACTGCGTAAATCCTGAGGGACTTCACTTCACGATTTCCGATACCGGTTGGGCGAAAGCTTCATGGGGTAAGCTTTACGGACAGTGGCTTTGTGAGGCAGCAACCTTTGTTTATGACTTTGACAGATTTAACGCGGCAGATATTCTCCCGCTCTTTAAGGAGCATAACATTACAACATTCTGCGCACCTCCTACGATGTACAGAATGTTGATAAAAGAGGATTTAACGCAATATGACCTATCCTCCGTTCAGCACGCGACAACTGCCGGAGAAGCACTGAATCCTGAAGTATTTAACCAATTTGAAAGACTTACAGGTCTCAGAATTATCGAGGGATTCGGACAATCAGAGACAACGCTGCTTATCGGAAACCTGTTCGGCGGTACTCACAAAATCGGTTCTATGGGCAAGCCTGTTCCGGGATATGACGTGGATATTGTTGACCCGGACGGAAACAGCGTGGGAGTTGGTAAGAGCGGTGAAATTGTCATACGTACATCCGAGCGCATTCCTTGCGGATTATTCAAGGGTTACTACCTGGATGAAGAAAAAACAAAGGATGCATGGCATGACGGGCTTTATCACACCGGAGACGTTGCAACCCGTGATGAGGACGGATTCATCTGGTATGTCGGCAGAATCGATGATGTAATTAAGTCCTCAGGCTACAGAATCGGACCGTTTGAAATAGAAAATGTTATCATGGAACTTCCTTATGTTTTGGAATGTGGCGTTTCGGCAGAGCCGGATGAGGTAAGAGGTCAGGTTGTTAAGGCAAGTATCGTTCTTACAAAAGGAACAATGCCGAGCGAGGAGCTTAAAAAGGAAATCCAAAGTTATGTTAAGGAACACACAGCGCCTTACAAATATCCGAGAATAGTTGTGTTTAAGGATGAGCTTCCGAAAACGGTAAGCGGAAAAATAATAAGGGCGAAGCTGTAAGGAGTAGCAATGAAACGTATTACACTTTTTGCGGGGCATTACGGAAGCGGTAAAACCAGTATTGCCGTAAGCTATGCAAAGTACATAAAACAACTCGGCTTTGACACAGCTATCATAGATTTGGATATTGTAAACCCGTATTTCCGAACCAAAGACAGTGAAAACGAGCTTTCAGAGCTTGGTATTGAGTTGATTTGTTCGGAATACGCAAATACAAATCTTGATGCGCCGGCATTGCCGAAAGAAATTTACACAGCGGTTGCTGACCGAAAAAAGCACCTCATTATAGATGTGGGCGGAGATGACCGCGGCGCGGTTGCACTGGGACGATATTCTCCGGATATTGCGGAGGAGAATGATTTTGATATGTTTTTTGTGGCAAATTGTTATCGTCCTTTGACCCAAACCCCCGAAGACGCGTTGGAAATAATGCGTGAAATCGAGGCGGCGGCTCATCTGCCGTTTACGGCTATCGTGAACAATTCTAATTTGGGAGACCAATCGGGCAAGGATTGTATCGATAATTCCTTTGGGTTCATCAACGGACTTTCAACGCTAAGCGGACTTCCAGTCGCGATGACAACCGCAATATCGCCCCTTTATGAGGCAATTAAAAATGCTTATCCGGATGTATTTAAAATAGATTTACAGGATAAATATTACAAGATAAACTAAAAGGAGAGAGAGTTATGGCAAAACTAACATTTAAAACAGACCTTTGCAAAGGCTGCGGATTGTGTGTTGATGCATGTCCGAAAGGTCTGCTCACAATTGCTAAAGACAAAATCAATCAAAAGGGACATTCTCCTGTTGAGATTACAAATCAGGACGAATGTATCGGATGCGCTTTCTGCGCAACCATGTGCCCGGATTGCATTATCACTGTAGAAAGGTAGGAAGAAAAATGACAGAAAAGGTTTTAATGAAAGGTAATGAAGCAATTGCGGAAGCCGCAATAAAAGCCGGTTGCCGCCACTACTTCGGATATCCGATTACTCCTCAGACGGAGATTGCCGCATACATGGCAAAAAGAATGCCGAAAATCGGCGGAACATTCCTTCAGGCAGAAAGTGAAATTGCCGCTATAAACATGGTTTACGGCGTTTCGTCAACCGGAAAAAGAGTTATGACATCATCTTCAAGCCCGGGAATTGCTTTAAAGAGCGAAGGACTTTCTTACCTTGCCGGTGCAGATCTTCCTGCGCTTGTGGTAAACGTTCAAAGAGGCGGCCCTGGATTGGGCGGTATTCAGCCTTCGCAGTCTGATTATTTCCAGGCAACTAAGGCGGGTGGTCACGGTGATTTCAGAATGATTGTTTTGGCACCTGCATCGGTTCAAGAAATGGCAGACCTTACAATAAAGGGCTTTGATCTTGCCGATAAATACAGAATGACTTCAATGCTTTTGGCAGACGGTACCATGGGACAGATGATGGAGCCGGTAGAAATTTGCGATGATGCCGAAATCACTTCTTATGACAAGCCTTGGGCGGTTACAGGTACAGGATGTAAGCGTGAGCATAATATTGTTAATTCGCTTTTCTTGAAGCCGGATGAGCTTGAGAAAACAAACATTGAAAGATATGAAAGATATGCTGAAATCGAAGAAAACGAAGCAATGTATGAGGAATTCATGATGGAGGATGCCGAAATTTGCGTAGTTGCTTTCGGTATCGCTGCGCGTGTATCTCAAAATGCAATCACAGAAGCGAGAAAGCAGGGAATAAAGGTGGGTATGATAAGACCTATTACGCTTTGGCCCTTCCCCAAAAAACCGCTTTTGGCTGTTGCCGATAAGGTAAACAAATTCATTTCGGTTGAGCTTTCAATGGGACAGATGGTTGAGGATATAGAACTTGCAATCAGATGTAAAAAGCCTGTTGAGCTTTGCAACAGAGTGGGCGGAATGATTCCGTCACCGGAAGAGGTACTTGCAAAAATTAAAGAAGCAAACGGAGGTAATAACTAATGATAGTATTTGATAAACCAAAAGCATTAACCGACGCTCCTTTGCATTATTGCCCGGGCTGTACTCACGGTATTATACATCGTCTTGTGGCAGAGGCAATTGACGAATTGGGAATTGAGGGAAAAACAATCGGTGTTGCACCGGTAGGTTGCTCGGTAATGGCATATGACTACTTCAGCTGTGACATGGTGGAAGCCGCTCACGGACGTGCACCGGCTGTGGCAACGGGAATTAAGAGATCCGACCCGTCGAATATAGTTTTTACATACCAGGGTGACGGTGACTTGGCTTCAATCGGTACCGCAGAAACCGTACATGCAGCGACAAGAAACGAAAACATTACGGTTATATTCGTAAACAATGCCATTTACGGAATGACGGGGGGACAGATGGCGCCTACATCATTGCCGGGACAGGTAACACAGACTTCACCTTACGGAAGAGATACTAAGCTTTGCGGATTTCCCGTTAAAGTATGTGAAATGCTTTCCGAACTTGAGGGTCCGGAATATCTGGAGCGTGTTGCGGTAAACAATGTTAAGAACATCAAAAAAGCCAAAGCTGCAATAAAGAAAGCGTTTGAAAACCAGATTAACGGTAAGGGATTCTCACTTGTTGAGGTTGTTTCAACATGTCCAACAAATTGGGGTATGACTCCTAAGGATGCGCTCAAATGGGTAGATGACAACATGATTCCGTATTATCCTTTGGGTGTTTACAAAGACAGAAGCGGCAAGGAGGATAAATAAATGAGTACATTTAACATTTTAATTGCGGGTTTCGGCGGTCAAGGTGTGCTTTTTGCCGGAAAATGTCTTGCATATAAAGGTCTTACGGAGAACAAGCAAGTTAGCTGGCTTCCGTCCTATGGTCCGGAAATGCGCGGCGGTACAGCAAACTGCAGTGTTATTTTGAGTGACACTCCTGTAGGTTCACCGATTGTTTCAAATCCGGACGTTTTGATTGCAATGAACCTACCTTCACTTGATAAGTATGAAAACGAAGCTGTCAGCGGTGCAAAAATATTTGTTGACTCAACGCTTATTTCCAGAAAAGTAGAAAGAGTCGATGTTGACACATTCTATGTGCCGGCAACAAAAATGGCGGCAGATCTCGGAACACCGACTTTGGCAAATATGATTATTCTCGGAAAAATGATTAAGGAAACCGGCGCAGTTGATTTTAACACAATCGAAGAAGGACTTAAAAAGGTTATTCCGGCAAAGAAAGCAAATATGCTTGAAATAAACCTTAAGGCACTCAACGCAGGTTACAATCTGTAATATTTAGATTAAAAAATTTGCGGAAGATAAATTCTTCCGCGAATTTTTATGTGAAGCTTTTCTCAATAGATGTTTTTATCCGATTATCATTTATAAATTTAATTTTTGACGGCGGTATGCCGGTTTCCTTTTTGATAAATGTACTGAAATAGTGTACATTTTGAAAGTTGCACATATCCGAAACCTCGCATACGGAATAATATCCCGACTGCAAAAGTTCGATTGCATATTGTAATTTCAAATCGTTTATGTATTTCCGCGGACTTACGCCAAAGTTCGCGTGAAAAATCTTTCTTAGGTATGTACACGAAATGTTCGAGAGCGCTGCCAGATTTTCTATCGAAATGTTTTCCGAAATATAATTTTCGTGAATATAGTCGATTATTTCATTTATCTGCCCACTGCTTTGTGCAGGTTTTTTTTGAGCGTAACTGCGCTCTGTTTTTGTTGCTATTTTATAAAAAATCGCTTTGCACTCATGCTCAAAGCCCAATTCTTTTTTCTGCCAAACAGAATACAGTTCTTCGAATTTCCGTGCAAAGTATGCCGAATCCTTAGGTGAAAATTTTACGATTTTCTCCGGCAAACTTTCATTTGATGTAAAATGTATAACAAAAAGATGCTCCGCTCCGGAGGTCAAAGTGTACTGATAATACGCCGGAACAAAAACGATATCTCCCGATTTAACCATTGTAGTTACTGTTTCATGCTTAAATACAGCATCGCCCATTACACGAAATGACAACGCGTGATACTGGCGGATATCGGAGTTTTTATTTGTTTTTTCCCAATTAAGCTCTAAGATTGAAAGTATTTTTACATCAAAATCATTTATATTAAAAAACATAAAATCACCCTATACAATTATATATCAGATACGAATAAAATTCAATATATAGTTTCGAAATTTATAAAAATCCTTTCGATTATTGAATGGAATATCATTTTTAAAGATGATATACTGATAAAAAAATACAGGAGGAAAAATATATGTCTGTTAAACATACAGCTGTAAGTTACTATGGATTCAACTATGTTGAGCACGCAAAGAAAGATTTTGAGGAAATGGTGGAACATGGCTGTGATACGGTAATTCTGGCAATTACAGAGTTTGATATGGATTTCTGGTTTCCGAATATCAACAACATCGTGAAAGCGGCGCATGAGGTCGGTCTGCGCGTTTTAGCCGATACATGGGGAATAGGTAAATATTTCGGCGGGGAACAAGTAAGCTTGTTTTTGCAAAATAATATTCATCATAGGCAGGTCTCCGCATACACGGGAGAGGTACTCAATGCTGCTTGTTTTAATACCAATGCGTTCAGAGATTATTTTAAGAATATTTGCTCAAAATTGGCACGCGAAACCGAGGTTGACGGATTTTTCTGGGACGAACCGCATTATGCATATCCAAAATCCTATGCCTCAATCACCGGCGGTGCCGGCGATGATTGGGCATGCAGATGCCCGGAATGTATGAAAAAGTTTGAAGCATATTACGGCTATGAAATGCCTAAATTCATGAATGATGATGTAAAACAATTCCGTTGGAGAGAAGCGCTGTTTACTTTATCGGACACATCAAAGGCACTAAAAGAGGTAAATCCGAATTTGGAGATAACCTGCTGTGTACATGCAACGCTTAATTCATATTATGTAACCGAGCTTAGAGGATATGACAATTGGGAAATGGTTGCAAGCTGTCCGTATTTTGATGTATTCTCAACAACCATAATAAACTGGTCTCTGCCGGAAAGCTTTTTCCGCGAAATCACCGAAAGAACCGTTGCAATGGCAAAAAAATACGGTAAGCAATCCGAAAGATGGCTCATGGGATATAATAAGAGGCCGGAGGATTTTGCGCAGATTGACAAGGTAGTTGATATGTACGAGGAACTCGGTGTTGACCGCCTTGCCACATGGACGTACAGAGGCGGATACGGTACCTCTGTTGCGGCAAAGAACCCTATAGAACTATGGGATAACATAGGAAGAAATTATAAAAGAGTGCTGAAAAAATAATAATGCTTTTTAAGCGGAAAGGAAAATAAAATGAATGATTTCGGATATTTTGAAGCTCTTATAAAGAACTTCGATGAGGTGAACAATACCCAAGGTGAAAATATAAAAAAAGCGGCGGCGCTTATGGCGGATGCGATTGAAAAAGATAAGCTTATAAGTGTTTACGGCGGAGGCGGTCACACAACACTTTGTATGGGAGAAATGTTTTTCAGAGCCGGAGGTCTTGCTTGTATTAATCCTATTATGGAAACCGGACTTTCAGTATTTAATCAGGCTCTTAAATACTTAGAACTTGAGAGAACCGTTAACTATGGCAATGCGATTATGAAGTATTATGATTTGAAAAAGGATGATGTTCTTATTATATTCCATAATATCGGCATAAATCCCGCAACGATAGATGCCGCGGCGGAAGCAAAGGAAAACGGTGTAAAAATCATTGCGATATCAAGCTCCCGGTGGCAAAAAGAAATGCCCGATGACCACTTTATACGCCACCCCAACAAAACAAATCTTTTTGACTATGCGGATGTTTGTATTGAAGACTTCAATCCTGTTGGCGACGCTGTTGTGAATGTGCCCGGGCTTGATACACCGATTGCTCCGATTTCAAATATTATAGATTTTTACATCGCGCACCTTTTGGAAATCGAAACGGTGAAACAGTGTATAGATAAAGGCATTGTTCCGCCGGTATGGTCCAGCGCAAATACCCCGGGTGGTGATGAAAAAAATGCCGCTTATCTTGAAAAATATAAACCGAGAATTAAAATGCTATGATATGAAAAGGAGGCAGTATAATGAAGAAATTGCAGGAAAAGCTTGATTTTTTGTTAAATAAGTATTCGATAGAAAGCAAAGTTATTTTAAAAGATGATGCGACCGTCGTTATCGACGGTAAAGAAATTCCGCTCCTTGCGCACAGAAGTGAGAGAAGATTTACAGAACTGAAAAATATAGCTAATAACGGTACTTTGGTCGGAATCAGTGTTATGAAAATTGCAAGGATTGTTGAGGGGGGTAAAAATATTTATCAAGAGCTTTATAGAGAATTGGACATATGTGAATATATTTTACAGCGTAGAATAAAATATGTTACCGCCATGGAAAATGAAAACACCTTAAATGTCATAGCAAAAACCGAGGACGGAGTGGTTTGCACCGTTGAAATTTCCGCCACACTGAAAAATGGAGAACCCCCTAAGGATAAACACGAAATTATTTCACAGAGAGGCATTGCCTGTGACATTGTGGTGGATGCACAGATCAAACAGGATTCTCTCTACGTTTACGGCGGCGAAAACAAGAAATATACCGATGTAGACTTTGAACTCTACGGTCTTACCGCTGAGGAGACAGCGGTTGTAAGAAGCACATTTGATACCGCTAAAAATAAAAACTATGAAGAATTATCATCCGATGCCGAAAGACTTCTAAGGCTTGTAAAATTAGCCGAAAAATCCGCAAAAAGCGGCGAGAGGGAGGAATTGTATTCATGAAGCCATTAAAAATTGCTATGATGAGCATGACTCACGGACATACCAGGAAATATTATCAGACACTGATGGATAACCCAAAACTTGATTGGGTGGCTGTTGCTGCGGCAAATAACGAAGTTAAAGAAATATTTCTGAACAGTGTAAAGGTGATTCCTTGTTATGACAGCGAAATTGAAATGTTAAATGCGCACCCCGAAATTGAGGCAGTTGTTCTTGCAAGCGAAAATTGCGAACATCTGCGCCAAATGAAACTCTGTGCGGAAAGAGGAATCCATATTCTTTCAATGAAAATTCCTACATTCGATATGGAAGAATATGACGAAATGATAAAAATTACGGAAGACAACAATCTTGTTTGTCAGGTTGAACTTGAAATGCATTATAACCCCGTTATTTCAAGATTAAAGGAAACAGTTAAGCGCGGTGATATCGGAAAGCTGAAATCCTTTAATGCAACCAATATTACCCTTTCACCGGTTTGGGCATTCCCGTGGCAGGGAATTCCCGAAAAGAGCTACGGCAGACGCGTGCCGATAAAAGATGGGGATAGCCGCATGCGCGGAGGTGCACTTTGTGACCACCCGCATATATTTGACATGATTCGCCATATAACGGGAAGTGATTTTGATTGCATATTTGCTGAGGTTGCACCGAATATACGTCCCGACATAGAAGAAGAGGACATGCTGTCCGTCATCGGCAGAATGAAGGACGGAACGATTTTCTCTCTTGACCCATCATGGTCAAAAATGGAGGAAAGACTTAAAGTTCCGGGACCGGGCTGGGAAGTATTCCCTAAGCGAATGGAAGTGAATATTACCTTAAATGGAGAAAATGGAACAATACTGGCTGATTGTTTCGGACCGAATGTTTACCACAACGGGTGTCCAAATAACCGTTACACGGTGTCATATACATATTTTGATGAATGGATAGGACTTATCGATGAATTCGTGGACAATATCAGAAACAATAAAACACCGCTTATCAATCTTAAATGGCATAGGCGGACTATTGAAGTAATGAACGCGGTATACGAAAGCATTGCTACCGGCAAAACAATTAAGCTGTAAAAAGAGGTGATAATTAATGAGCTTTATTTTAGAAAAAACGCCAACAATTCACTTGCCGTCAAAATGTAAAAATGCTGCTATTGAGGAGCTTTTAAGCAATTACACATACTCTAATGCTTGGAATATTCAATACGATTCATCGGAATACCGCATAACACTCGGTAACAGTGAAGAAGCGGAAATTGCTTCATCGGAATATATCGTCAGCGTAACAAACAACGGTGTATATGTTGCGGGCAAGGACTATTCTTCAACAATGCGCGGATTTGTTTCGATGCTGGAAAAAATCAGATTTAATGAAAAAAATGAGGAATTTTATATTGAAAACGGTGTCGACTATGGGAATCCCATGCTGAAATTTCGGTGTGTTCATTTGTGCATTTTCCCCGAGACATCATTGGATTTTTTAAGAAAATGCGTTAGGAGTTGTGCTATTGTCAAATATTCTCACATCATCCTTGAATTTTGGGGGATGCTTAGGTATGATTGCATGCAGGAGCTTTCATGGCCGTTTGCATTTTCGAAAGACGAAATACGAGCTGTTGTCGGGGAAGCAAATGCACTCGGAGTTGAAATTATTCCGATGTTTAATCATTTGGGACACGCCTCAGCTTGTCGAGAGTTGGGCGGAAAGCATGTTGTTCTTGACCAAAACCCAAAATATGAATACCTTTTTAAATCATATGGCTGGGTATGGGATATTAAAAAAGAAGCTGTACGCGAGATTCTTTCTAAAATTCGCGAAGAACTTATCGATGTTTGCGGGGAGGGAAAATATTTCCACATAGGCTGCGATGAATCGTATATAAGCGGAAGCGGCAGGGAAGAGGCGGCTGAAACCGCTGATTATATCAATGAAATAGCAAAGGATCTTAAAAACAAAGGCAGACGCTGTATAATGTGGGGAGATATGCTGTTTTCACAGGAGGAATTTCCTGAATATGAGGGGAATTCCACTATTGCTGCCGCCGAATTAATGATAAAAAAGCTTGATAAAAGTATTTTAATTGCCGATTGGCAATATGCGATTCATTCAGAAACATGGAAAACTTCAAAAAATTTCAAAGAGCATGGCTTTGATGTAGTTTGCTGTCCCTTTCAACTTGAGGATAATATTCACGAAGCAATTAATACGGCTAAAGAATACGAATTATTCGGGATCATTCACACCACTTGGGATACCTTATGCTCCTGCTACAATTGGATGATTAACGCCGGAGTTATTTCATACAGTGGTAAAATTTTCAAAAAAAGCGATGAGGACAGGTTTTATTGTCAGCGTGTCGCAAGAATGGCATTACCCGCACATGGTTTATACGATAAGTGCGGCTGGTCGGAAAAAATGATACGTACAAGCATATTATAAATGGTATTTTTAAAGAGCGGTTTCTTTTTGGGAGACCGCTCTTGACATGCAGTAAAAACTGTGATACATTATACTCGGAGTAAAATTTGTACATGTGAGTGAGGAGGTTAAAATGAGAATATTACCAAAACCGAAAAAACTTAAAATAAAAGACGGATTCCTTAAAAACAAGGCGATTCACACGAAAAATGAGGTAAAGGATGACCGACTTTTAAATGCATTAAGAGCCTTTGAAGTATCGGAAAGCGGAGTTTCTTTGCAGATTATTATGGGAGCTTACGAAGAAAGCGAAAAGTACACATTGGCAATAGATGAGGAGAGTATCACGATAGAGGCTGACGGATCACGCGGAGCGTTTTATGCCATACAAACATTAAAACAGATATTTACTGAGGATAAGGTTCCGTGCTTGTTTGTCGAGGATGAGCCGGATTTCAAATACAGAGGATTTTATCATGACGTCACGAGAGGTAAAGTTCCTACGGTAGCTACGATAAAAAAGCTTATAGACGATATGGTGTATTATAAGCTTAACTCCTTACAGCTTTATGTGGAGCATACCTTTGAATTCAAAGAATTTACAGACAGTATCGAACGTACCGGGTATCTAACCGGTGCGGAGCTTAGGGAACTTGACGATTATTGTAAAATGAATTTCGTGGACTTTATACCGTCGATTGCGACTTTCGGACATTTGTACGAGCTTCTTGAAAAAGATGAATTCAAGCACCTTCGTGAAATTGAAAACTTTGAGCAAACGCTTTTGTGGAGCGACAGAATGGCGCATCACACTATTGACCCCACAAAAGAGGAAAGTTTTGAACTGATAAAGAGCCTTATCGACCAGTATATGGTTAATTTTTCCTCGGACAAATTTAATATTTGCGGCGATGAGACTTTTGACCTTAAAACAGGAAAACACAAGGATGAGGATACCGGAAAGCTTTATATTGACTTTGTAACAAAAATTATAAATTACATACAATGCAAGGGAAAAACAGTAATGATGTGGGCGGATATTCTGCTTAATCATCCGGAGCAAATCGACAATCTGCCGGAGGATGTTGTACTTCTTAATTGGTATTACTGGGATAAATCCGATGAAAATTCCTTTAAAATACTGCAGAACTCAAAGCGTACTCAAATTGTGTGCCCGGGTACGGGAAGCTGGAGTCGATTCTGCGAGGATTACGATATGGATATTATAAATATTAATAAAATGGTAGATTTCGGCTACAAATACGGGGCAGAGGGCGTACTCAACACGAACTGGGGCGATTGGGGAAACCCTTGCAGTATTGAACTTGCTATGTTCGGTCTCGTGCTTGGTGCGGCTAAATCGTGGAATGTTGCAACGGATGTTGACGAAGATTATATCAAATCCGTCAACCGGATTTTGTATGCAAAGGAAAACGCCAATGAGTATGTTAAAAAAATATCAAAACTATCCGGAGATATTCAAATGGGTACGTTGGTAAAATACTGTGCAAATATTACCGAGGGTCGGGAAGTGTTTAATAATATTGAATATCCTGCGGAGGAAACACTAAAAAGAGTAGTTTGTGATTCCTTGAATCTTATAAATGATGTCGAAAATGCAACCTGGGAAAAAGAAAACTACAAGGAACAAATTTTACTTGCTGCGGAAGCTTTAGCTGTAATGGCTGAAATGGTTTGTATTTGTGCCGGTTATGATATCGACCGAAAAACCGACACCAAAAAGTTTGTTGAACGCTATAGTAGAAAATGGCTGGAGGATAACAAAGAAAGTGAGCTCCGTAAAATAGAAAATGTATTCCTCTGTATAGACAATTATTTCAGCAAACAATGATAGGGAAACCAACATTCAATAAATTCAATCTAAGTTAGATAAATTACTCTTTATATAACTTAGATTGAATGTCGCAATACAAACAACACTTTTTTAAGTTACTTAACAACAAAAAACAAAATGATATTCCGTGTATCATTTTGTTTTTTGTTGTAAGATTTATTTTTGATTTTCAACACATTGTTTTTGGGGTCATATCGATAAAACGCGTAAAAAGTCTGTAAAAATAATATTTATCCGGCAGATTTACTGCATATGCCGCTTCTGTTATTGTATATTCACCTGTTCGTAAAAGGTCGCATGCTTTAATTATCACCGAATCGGAAACAAAGAATGTCGCTGAAATCTTAGAGCTGTTTTATAAATCCGCAACCGAAAATAAAGAGTTATTTGCTACATGAACTATCAAAAAAGTTAGTCATAGACTAACTTTTTTGATTTATTCCGCCTCCTCCGAAAGTGCTTCTATATAGAAACTTACAGGTCTGAATCCATCGTTACAAGATATCATTGCGCTTTTTTTATTTTTCATCCATCCGTCGTAAAGGTTTTCTCCGCCATGGGAAAGTGCCAAAATAAATGGCGATATACTGTCCCATGCGCTGTCACACATCCCCTCCGGTTTTTTCCAACCATTTGCGATAAATACCCTACCCACCGTCATATCACATGCATGCTCGATAGGATTTTCGTACAGCGATATCAAATCATCATATCGCGCTGTTTTCATTACGGTAATTCTGCATTTTTTCATATTTGTCACTCCTCGGTTAAATCAATGTATTCCGCTCGGCAAATTGGTGATAAATCATTGCTGTTCCATACCATAATTTTTACGGCGGTATAGCGAAAAAAGTAAACAAAAGAAAAATCGCTACCGCGGCGGTAGTAACCTGTATTTATTAAAAAAAACAGGAGCTGTTGCAGAAAGGCAAAAAGCTTTCCGCAACAGATGATTCCGTTCTGTCGCAAGCGGAAAAGCTCATTGAAAATGAATTTTCTTTCGTTTTAAATTTAAGCGGAAATCAAGTAGGGCAATATATACGGAAACGCCTCGGAATCGAAGAATAGTATCAAATAAACGGAGATTTAATGGGAAAATTAAATCTCCGTTTTACATATTCGGATAAAAATTCACCCTATTCCCCATTTCGGCATACTATACTACATAATAATAAAATCGGAGATGATGTTTTGTGTCCCCTTTATCTGTGGCAATTATTACCGTACTTTCCGTTATATTCATAGTTGTTGCACTAAAAGCGGTTTTAATGAAAAAAGTCAGCTACATTGTAACAAGTGTGAGCGAACTTTCTGGAATCGCTGAACTTCGTCTGCGCGCGTTAATGCGAAAAAATCCACATTCAGAAATTTACGTTGCAAGTAATGTAACGGATAGCGAGACCGAAATTATCCTAAACAAAATGTCGGAGGATTATCCTCAAATACACATTATTCATACCTAAAAAAGGAAGTGATCGCTAAAATCACATCCTTTTTGGTTATCACCTTTTCAAACGTTTTAAAAATAAAATTCCGAAGAAAATTATACATGGAAAAATTATTGCCGGTAAAAGACCTGCCTTTAAATTTCCGCCGTTCGCGCCGGCAACGGCACCTACCATTGCAGGACCGAGAGTACATCCGACATCTCCACCGCATGCCAAAAGAGAATACATTGCTCCGCCGGCTCCTTGCATACTCCCTGCCGCTATACTGATAGCGCCCGGCCAGAAAAGTCCAACGGAAAAACCGCAAAAAGCGCATCCCAGCAGACTTATAATCGGATTTTTAGCAAAAATAGCCGTCAGATAACACATAATGCACAGCACACTGCTTACAAGCATCATGTTTTTAAGGGACAATCTTTTACTGTATTTTCCGTAAATCGTTCTGGATATGCCCATAAATACACCAAAAGCGCACGGACCCACCAAATCTCCCAATGTTTTGGAAATCCCGAGACCTTTTTCGGCAAAATATGATGCCCACTGGCTCATTGCAAGTTCAGATGCACCCGAGCAAACCATAATCAGCATCAAAACCCAAAAAATCTTTTTGCCGAACATCTCTTTTACCGACATCAGCTCGTGCTCACCGTTTACCGAATATATCGGAACAAACAGGAAAAATATCATATTCGCAAAAGGTAACAACGCCCAAATGCAAGAGAGAATTTTCCAATTATCAATCCCGAAAATTTTGAAAAACAGTGTTGAAAGCAACACAACTCCGACCTGTCCCCAGCAAAAAAACGAATGGAGCAGACTCATATTTCCGGATTTTCCGTCTGTCGGACAAGCCTCGACAAGCGGGCTTACCACTACTTCCAAAAGACCTCCGCCGATTGCATAAAGCGCAACCGATATCAAAATACCACAATAAGGGTTTATTATATCGGGCAAAAATGCCAATCCCAAAAGTCCCGTTGCCGCAAAGGCATGCGCCGCTACCACTGCTTTTCTGTAACCGATTTTATCCAAAAACTTTGCCGATGAAATATCCACTATCAGTTGCAGGAAAAAGTTGGTTACGGTGAGCATTGTCAGCTCTCCCAAATTAATGCCGAAATCTCTTGATAATACCAAGAACAAAAGCGGCGCAAAATTGCACACTATTGCTTGAGTTATATATGCAAGATAGCATGCGTGAATTGTATGTTTGTGATTAGTTAATCTTTTCATTCGCATATTTTGACGAACCCTGTTCGTTATACCTCCATAATAATCGGCATTATCATCGGGCTTCTCTTTGTTGTATCGTAAATATATCTGAAAATACTGTTTTTAACCGCGTTTTTCATTGCAGACCAATCGCTGATATGCGAATTGTTGCAATTTTCGATACTTTCCCTTGCAACATCGCGAATTTTTGCCATCAAATCCTCGGATTCGCGTACATATACAAATCCACGCGATATAATATCAGGACCGGATATAATTTTTCCGTTTTCGTTCGAAATCGTAACAACAACTACGATAAGTCCGTCCTGAGCCAACAACTTTCTGTCTCTTAATACGATATTTCCCACATCGCCAACGCCCAATCCGTCAACAAGTATCTTTCCGGCTGTTACGTGCCCAGTAACCTTAGCCTCCCGCGCACCTATTTCCAGTACGCTTCCGTTTTGCAGAACAAAGGTATTTTCGATGCCCATTTTTTCTGCCAAGCTTGCGTGAAGCATAAGGTGTCGATGCTCACCGTGAACAGGAATAAAATACTTCGGCTTTGTAAGCGCCAAAATCATCTTCAGCTCCTCCTGGCAGGCGTGTCCCGATACATGCACCTCTGCAAGGGATTTATATATTACCTCCGCGCCGATTTTAAACAGCTCATTGATAACATTTGAAACGGTTTTTTCGTTACCCGGAATTGGTGTTGCGGAAATTATTATAAGGTCATCCTTGGTAACTTCAACCTTTCTGTGATCTGAAAAAGCCATTCTTGTAAGCGCGCTCATCGGCTCGCCCTGTGAGCCTGTTGTTATTATAACAATTTTCTCCGGCGGATACTTATTTATATTATCAAGATTTATAAGCACACCCTCAGGAATCTTCATATAGCCGAGTAAAATTGAAATTTCAACTATATTCTCCATGCTTCTGCCGGAAACGGCAACCTTTCTGCCGTTTTCAACTGCCGCGTTGATAATTTGCTGAACCCTGTGCACATTAGATGCAAAGGTAGCAACGATAATTCGTTTTTTACAATTTTTGAATATTTCATCAAACTTATTTCCGACCGTTCTCTCGCTCATGGCATATCCCGGCCGCTCAACATTCGTGCTGTCCGACATAAGAGCAAGCACGCCTTCATTTCCCAGCTCACCGAGACGGGCAATGTCAATCATTTCACCTACAATTGGCGTAGTGTCGATTTTAAAGTCACCCATGTGAATTATATTTCCCGCCGGTGTTTTCACCGCAAGCGCCGCAGAATCGGCTATTGAATGGTTTGTGCGAATAAATTCCACCGAAAAAACATTCCCGGTGCGTACAACATCCCCTGCCTTTACGCGCACAAGCTTCACTTTTGAGAGCAAATTGTGCTCTTTAAGCTTATGCTCAACCAATCCGAGAGTAAGTCTCGTTCCGTAAACCGGCACATTTATCTGACGTAAAAAATACGGCAGACCTCCGATATGATCCTCATGACCATGAGTCAGGAATATTCCCTTTAACTTATGCTTGTTTTTTTCGATATAGGAAATGTCATTGATAACTAAATCAACACCCGGCATATCGTCATCCGGGAACGCCATTCCGCAATCGACCATTATCATATCGCTTCCGTACTCAATTAGGGTCATATTTTTTCCGATTTCGTCAAGACCACCCAACGGTATGATTTTTAATTTACTTTTTTTTGCCACTATTTTACCTCCATTATTATTTCCGAACACAACAATCAATGTTATTATAACACATTTTTAGGTATTTAGTCAATATTTACTAATCAAAAAGCATGCCAAAAGTTTCGGCATGCTAAATACAGTAATTTCCCTGACAGAAATAAAATCAGCGCTTGTTTTTCGGATTTACAATATTACGCCAATCCATATCACCGCGCTCCAATCCATGAATAAGTACCTCTGCCGTTGCCAGGTTGGTTGCTATCGGAATATTATGCATGTCACAAAGTTTCAACAAAGATGCAACATCCGGCTCATAAGATTCCTGAGTCACCGGGTCACGGAAAAAGAGAACGAGGTCAATTTCGTTATACGCCACACGCGCTCCAATCTGCTGGTCTCCCCCTTGTGAACCCGAAAGAAATCTGTAAACATCCATTCCGGTATTTTCGGTTATCATTTTGCCGGTATTATCTGTAGCAAAAAGCGAATGTTTTTCCAATATTCCCTTATAGGCGATGCAAAACTGAATCATCAGTTCTTTTTTCTTATCGTGCGCAATACAAGCTATATTCACTTTCATTACCTCCAATACCAAAATACTATACTA